>JAQCND010000317.1 GCA_028274765.1 Bradymonadaceae bacterium | reverse complement strand
AGCAAGGTTGCCTCTTTTCCAAAAGTGAGACTGGCTTCATGAGCGACGAGGACGATTCCTAGATTGTGTTCAGCGACACCATCGAGGCGTTTGCCTGTACCGAATGTGGACGTCTCGAGCTATTTGCTCAGATCGTCGAGGACGATTGAGGCCGTCTCCGCTCGGGCCGAGCTTCGGACAATAGAGAAACCATTTAATATTAGTTAAACGAAGAGCGGCGAGTCCGAGCATTCCGTTCCCCTATTCAGTGACGCTAAGATTACAAATATTGCGCCCCTGCGTCTCTTCACTCTTCGACAAGGATTCAGACATGAGTGACGACAGCCCTACTCCAGACGAGCTTCTCGAAAGGGCTGAGCAGGCTGAACGAGCAGGCGATCTCGATCGAGCCTGCGAGTACTATTAGCGCATCGTCAACGAATCGCCCTACTCGACCCCCGCCAAAAAAGCTGGAGAACGGCTGATGGCACTCCAGGAGGAGAGCGATTCGGTGCAGTCGCTGGACTCCTCGGAGAAAGTCGAGGTCGACGGCGAAGCGTTCGAGCGAGAGAGCGAACAAACAGAACGGAAACCCTCCGATGAGGCCACGAACGACACTGTCGAGTTGACGTGTACCCAGTGTGGGGACGAAGCATTCGTCTCCGGAGTCGTATCGGGCGAATACGATTCCGGTTTTCAACCCGACGATGGTTCATGGATGAACAAGCTGTTCTCGACGGGTTGGTCCATCGACGCTTATGCCTGTCGGTCGTGCGGCACGATCATCGAGCGCGTCACCGATCTCCCCGACGACGAGTCGTCATCCTGACATGCAAAGCATCGAGCTCCGGCGCTTGCTCTCCCTGGCTCGCCGCTTCTCTGAAGCCGTGACATTCACACCACGAGACTGGATGATGGGCTCGTTCCCCCCGTGCTCGCGCCCGCCTTGAGCAAACATAATATATAAAAAATGCCCCCTGTCCGAGGGACTCGGGGGACTTGATACCCGGAGACAGGCCGAATATCATGATTCCCAGCCGTCTGGTCCTCGACAAACCGTTTGATGGTCTTCCATGGTCCTCGGAGTCATCTCATGTACGTCAAGCGATGGGCTCTCGCACTGTTGCTCTCGATCGCCGGAGCTGCCGTTGGATGCTCCAACGATCCTCCCGCGCAAAACGTCTCCATCACATCCGATGCTTCCAATGAGAATGCCACTTCGGACGTCGATACGACCGACGTCGAGCCCGACACCGTCGAGGCCATCGATGCGACCGATGCCGACGCCTCACCCGATGTCGAGCCCCACGGCACCTCGTCCAATGGTGATACGGTCGCCCGTGATGGAGGGGATATGGATGGAGGGAGTCTGGATGCCGACGGAGAAGAAGGAGTGGCCGATACGAGTGACGGATCTCGGGACGATGGAGACGCCCTCGATGCGCACGACGACACCTCCGTAGATACCTCGGCGCCATCCCCACGAGACGTCACCTCGGATACCTCGGCGACCACCGATATCTCCAACACGCCGGATGTTCCCGATGCGGCATCGGACACCATGACTCGAGATACACGTCAGGATACTGCGACTCGGGACACGGTCGCCGACACCTCCGATACATCGGACGTCACGCTCTCCGATCCCGCCTGCTGTCTCCAGGGAAGCTGCCAGCGGCTCGACGAACGGGAGTGTCTGCGGCGCGGAGGTACCTCCTATTCCAGCCAGACCTGTTCCCAGGTCGACTGCGGCAGTACCACGCGAAGCGCCTGCTGTGTCCCCGTGGGAGGCTGCCAAGAGCTGACCCCTCGGCAGTGCCGGCGGCTCCAGGGGACGCCCAAGCCGGGGAAGAGTTGTTCGCAGGTTACCTGCAGTGACACCGACAAGAGCGCCTGCTGTCTCTCCAACGGCCAGTGCCAGGAGCTCAAACCCCAGAAGTGTCTCCAGCAGGCGGGACAACCTCAGATCGGTCAGTCCTGCAGTCAGACCAACTGTGGCTCCAGCGGACGTCAGGCCTGTTGTATCCAGGGGCAGTGTCAAAATCGACTCCCTCAAACCTGTCGTCAGCTCGGCGGGACGACCAAGAGCGGCACGTGTCAGCAAGTGCAGTGCGCCGGCATCACACAGGGGGCCTGCTGCATTCGGGGGCAATGCCAGCAACTCACCGCCCGTCAGTGTCGTCTTCGCAACGGCACCTTCTATTCGAGCCAATCGTGCCGACAGATCAACTGTGGCGGCAGTTCGCCGATCGCCTGTTGTCTCGGGGGCGGCCAGTGTACGACGACCTTCTCGCGCAGTCAGTGCAGCAACCTGGGTGGGACCCCCAGACAGGGGACCTGTCGGCAGGTGTCGTGTCCGTGACGGTCCGCCCATGGCCCGAGAGCCCTCCCGCAGTTCGACAGCTTGGAACCACTCGGCTCGAGGATCGGCGCATGCAGGGCAGCGGCCCTCGCTCGTTCGCGCCGTGAGAGCCTCTGGCTCGAGTGGGGGGGATGGGGAGGCTCCGGCCGTACGTTCTTCCCCATTGATGCCATGGCTGCCAGACAAGCACTGCTTCCAATAGACGAACGCTCGCGATCCGCCGACTTGCACTGCAAGGATCCATCATGACCGACTCGACCGATCTCGTCGATACGCTGACGCGCTGGCTCGAGATCGACTCGACCACGGGCCGCGAGGCCGACTATCTCGAGTGTCTGGAATCCCATCTCGATCAACTGGACTTCACCTGCCGGCGACAGTCCATCGAGGAGGGGCGCTGGAATCTGCTCGCGCACGCCTCGCCCGCCCCCTCCGTACTCTTTTCGACCCACGTCGATACGGTCCCCCCACATCTGCCCGTGCGGGTCGACGGCGAGACGATCTACGGCCGAGGAGCCTGCGACACCAAGGGGGGACTGCTGGCGATGGTCGAGGCGGCTCGGCGCCTCAGACAGTCGGGCGTCGACGACGTGGGATTTCTCCTGGTCGTCGGCGAGGAGGTCGACCACCGAGGGGCGATCGAGTCTCGGGCACTCGACCTCAATCCCGATCGCATCATCCTCTGCGAGCCCACCCGCAACCGGGTGGTCTCCGGCCAGAAGGGCATGTTGCGCATCGAGGTGACGGCTCGAGGCGAAGCGGGGCATTCGGCCTTTCCCGAAAGCGGAACGTCGGCCATCCATCGTCTACTCGAGATGCTTCAGACGCTGCGCCACCACGACTGGCCGGAGGACGACCTGCTGGGCCAGACGACTTTGAACATCGGTACGATCTCGGGTGGGGTCGCCGCCAACGTCTTCGCCCCTTCGGCCGAGGCCGACGCGTTGTTCCGGACGGTCTCGTCGGCCGACGATCTGCTCGATCACATCCGAGAGTTCAAAGGCGAAGGGATCGAAATCGACCCCGTCGCATCCAACGACCCCGTCCATTTCGATCCCCCCGAAGACGTCGTCACGTGTACGGTGCCCTTCAACACCGACGCTCCGTATCTCGGCGACCATGGACCCATCTGGCTGATCGGCCCGGGCGATATTCGAGTCGCCCACTCGGAGAACGAACACATCGAGCTCGCCTCGATCGAGCGCGGCATCGATCTCTACGAATCGCTCGCCCGTCGGAGTCTTGAGGCGTAAAGGTCGAGCTTCTCGATGGGGACGTGAGTCATGAGTTCGGAAATATTCGAGCTCAAACAGATGTTCATGGGAGTGGCTCGGAACGAGGGATGGTCTTCCCGCATCGAAGGACCTCTGTCACAGCAAGTCCTCGAGCTCGAAAGGCGTCCCCTGGCCAGATCGCACACACGCCCGTCCGAGGAGACATGGACCGACCGACGTGTATGACGTGTGAGATTGATCCGAGCCGCGGAATGTGTATACCGTGTTCGATCCCCTATGCGGGAAATGACCGACACGTAGCCGGTCGATCCCGCGAATCTCATGCTGGATGTGGGGGTAGAACTTCGTCGATTCTCCTCCGGAAATACCCCACGACACGAACTTGAGACGATTGGAAACGTGCTAGTGACACCGCAAATCGGGTTCGGACGTGCGCCATTTGGGTTTTCGGACGGAATGGAATCAGCCTGTCTTTCGCAAGGAGTGGAACGCGATGAAATCACAACAGGGCAAAGAGCAAAGTCCGTATCCTCGCCTTCAGGCGCTGCTGCCGCAGTTGGCCTCCATTGGTCCGGGCAACGACGACGATCGTCCCGTCTTCGACTCGCGGGCCGAGGCTGAAGAGTATGTCGAACAGGCGCAGAAGGACGAACCTCACGAGCTCCACCTGAACCCCGTCTGGGCGATCGATCACACGGACCTTCGCTCGAGCCAGATCGCCGGTTGGTCCGTCACCGAGCATCTCAACTAGCCCTCTCCGTTCGGAGGAGAGAGACGACCTCGCGCAGGTTACGGATCCGATCACGCAAGCCCGAGGCCAACAAGGCCTCGGGCTATTCGTACACAGTGGGTTCGTCGATAGCGCCCCCGGACCCTCCTTGCGACGAGCGTCCGAGAACGGATCGACCGACGACAATCACTCTTTGATCTGGATCGTGCGCGTCGTATCGTTGTAGCCGCCGTTTTCGATGACGTTGCCGTCGCTGTCGACGAGCTTCAGGTTGATCTCGTGCTCGCCCGGCGACAGATCCTCGAGCAACACCGGCTTCCACTCGGTGAGTGTCCCTTTCTTGTCGCCGTCGATCGAGTAGACCACCTTGGCGTCCGAGCCGAGCTCGACGTTCGAGACGTAGAAGTCGAGCAGCATGCTCTCGGCCGCCTCCTTGCTGTACGTGCCCTTCGGACGGCTGTAAGTGATGTAGGGCTTCTCGGGATCGAAGTTGAAGTCCTCGCTCTTTTCTTCGACGTGAAAGACGACCGTGTCGAAAGCTTTCCCCTGCTTGAGCGACAGGTGGTAGTGCCGAGAGGGGAAGGCTCGGAGCGTGTGCGTCCCCGGCTCGAGGTTCTCGAAGACCTCGGGATTGTCCGCATCGTAGTGGGCGCTGTAGGGCTTGTTGTCGAGGATAAAGTGGACGTGCTGGCCGATAGTCTTGCCGATGCGGTAGCCGTCGAGCTTGAACTCGACCTCGACTTTCTCGCCCGACGACAGCGTCGTCCCGTTGCTCGGAGCCGTGATCTCGAAGTCGACTTCGGGGATGTCCTCGTCGTGGTTGAGCTGGTTCATCGTGCCCGGAATGCCCGAGCTGTGCGGGGATTCGTCGTTGGACGCCCCGGACTTGGATGAGTCGTCCTCTTGTTGCTTCTTCTTTTGCTTCTCCTTGTCGGGGGACTGCGATTCGGCCTTCTCGTCCTTGGAACCGCCCTGCTTCTTGCAGGAAGCCAGTCCGAGAAGTCCCAGACATCCGACACACAAGACTGCTAGACGAAATCTATCTGCCATCATAAGGTTGACTCCGCGATTTTTGCGTCACGACTTCTCCCAGAGGTTCGCATCTCCGGGATATACAAACAACTCGTCTCGATTCAGACGCCCGATCGAAGGGGTCGTCGAGAGGACGAGCTTCTCGGTCTGAGAGGCAATGTCCTCTCGCTTCCCTCGAGGTCTCCCCCGATGGACAGGGACGTACAATGATCCCCGGGCAATGTCATCATAAACAGTTCGACCGTGATATTAAATATAGCTCCCTTCATCGACTTTTCCCCCACCGCGAGGACATCCCATGGCTCTGGTCGAAAGTGAAGACGTCGAACTCGGGATGGACGCCCCCGATTTCGAACTCCCCGCGACCGACGGCGACACCTACAGTCTCGACTCCTTTGAGGAGTCGGACGTACTCGTCGTCATGTTCATCTGCAATCACTGTCCGTACGTCAAAGCCGTGCGCGGCCGGCTGATTGAGCTGGCCGAGGATTTCGAAGATGCATCGGTCGATCTCGTCGCGATCAATCCCAATGACGCCGACGAGTACCCCGACGATAGCTTCGAACGCATGCAGGAGATTGCCGACGAATACGACTACCCGTTTCCCTATCTCCGGGACGAATCGCAGGAGGTCGCCCGCGAGTACGGCGCCGTCTGCACCCCTGACATCTTCGTCTTCGACGAGGCACGCGATCTGGCGTATCGCGGTCGAGTCGACGACAACTGGAAGGAGCCCGACGAGGTCACTCGCGAGGATCTTCGGCTCGCCGTCGAGGCGCTCCTCGAGGGCGACCAGCCCGATCCCGACGAGCAGTATCCCTCGCAAGGTTGTAGCATCAAGTGGAAGTGACCCCGAAGAAATCGCGTCTCATCTGACGTCATTCGAGGAGGACGTGCCTTGTTTGGCATGTCGCTGACCGAAATTTTGCTCATCCTCCTGGTCGCTCTCCTCGTGCTGGGGCCGGAGCGCCTGCCCGAAGCGGCTCGTACGCTGGGCACGTGGTTTCGCAAGCTGCGGCGCATGTCGAACGTCTTCCGCGAGACCCTCATGCTCGAGGAGGACCGGCCCCACGCCAGCGATCCCAGATGGCCGGGCGAAGGCGTCGACGATACTTCGGACGACGAGACGCCCGCCATCGATCCCGGCCCGATCGATCAGAGACCGATCGACGAGTCCGAAGAGCCTCCCTCCACCGAATCGACCGACCCCGCGCCCAACGCCCCCGGCGCCGTGCCGCGACGCGAAATCGCGGGCATTCGATCGGTCGAACTGGAGGACGTCGACGCCTCACCGGCCACGACTTCGGTGCTCGTCGCCCCCCCCGAAGCCTTCGAGCCGGCGCGCTCCATCCCACTTCCGCTCCCGGCCCTCCCGCACTTCTACTGAGAATCGAGCCGACGCCATCGAAGGCCGAACCTGGCGGACTGGTTTGGACCGCTCCTTCCGACGGATGAGAGGTTCGGAGATGAGTCCCCAATTCGGGACGACCTCATTCAGTCCTCCCCAACCGACGGGACACCACGTGGCACGACCGTCGCCTCTCTCCGAATACCACGCCCCCTTCATCCGTTCACGGATGCGTCCCCCTCCCCTGTTGGATATCGGCGAGTGGTTCACTAATATCGTCACTCGATTCGAGTCTTCCTCGATTCATCTGACATCTCCGAGGTCTCGACGTGCCCGACCGTTCCGATCCCGACCAGCCCGAGAGCCTCCAAGAGGCTCGCATGAGCATCATCGAGCACCTCGCCGCCCTCCGGACGCGGCTTCTGTATTCACTCGTCTGGCTCGGCATCGGGTTCGTGTTCTCGTGGTTCTTTCGGGAGCCGCTCTTCGACTTTCTGCTCGAACCACTTCGCATCGGGGCCGAGACTACCGAGCTGGCCGCCGATATCCACCACAAGGATCTGGCCGAACCCATCTTTGTCTTTCTGAAGATGTGCTTTTTGACCGGCGTGTTCGCCGGTGCGCCGGGCATCTTCTACAACATCTGGAAGTTCATCGCGCCCGCCCTATACAAAGACGAGAAGCGAATTGCCATTCCCTTCGTTGTCGCTGCCACGGTATTTTTCTTCGGCGGTGGCGCGTTCTGCTACTACGTCGTCCTACCTCACGGCTACAACTTCCTGCTTCAGTTCAGCGCTGACATCTCCCAGCCCGAACTGATGATGCAGGAGTATTTCGCCATCACCACGAAACTCCTGTTTGGCTTCGCGGTCATCTTCGAGCTTCCGGTCTTCTCGACATTCCTGTCGGCGATCGGCGTGATCACCCACCGCACACTCCTGAGATACTGGCGCGTCGCGGTCGTCGGGGCCTTTGCGATGGCCGCCCTCTTTACGCCACCCGACGTCATCACGCAGGGCATGATGGCCGGACCGCTGGTCGTCCTCTACGGCCTGTCAGTGTTCTCGGCCTGGTTGTTCTCGCGCGGCGAGGAGACCCCGACGGAACGCGAATCCGACTCGAAGTCATAGAGCATACCCGATATCTGCGGGGGGCCTAGAATGAGGTGAACCACCTGGACACATCTTTCGGAGCGCCGGCGTCTTCGCCGGCTTGCTTCGAGGAGCTATCCGGTTGGCGGGGAACTCCCTCTCATAGAAGAGCAATGGTCATGGCCCGGAGTGTTGGTGTCCTCTATATTGGCGACGACAGGGCGCCGGCTCAACTCGAACGATAGGAGAGTGTTAATAAATTCACACAAATGGTCCGAGCGCCGAACTCACGGCGCCTCCGCGACGTCGGCGAGCATCTGCATCGGGCCAACCTCCTCGAGGCGAGCGAGCTCCTCGTCGTCGCGAACGAGCATGCTTCCGGCAAAACCGAGCGCATTGATCGAGATCCCCTTCCAGTGCTCTTGAATCCGCGGCACACACCACATCCAACGACGCGTCACGAGTAGGTTGTGGGGATGCCACTCGTCTCGCATGCCCCAGCGCTCGAGCATATCTCGGTAGTGCTCGTGAGAGACCTGTGCCGCCCGAGCGATGGAATCGTCCCCCTCGAGCCGAACAACGAGATGCTCGAAGGGGAGTGACTCCACCCGGCCAAGCTCGCCCGGTTCGAGCGACGCCCCCTCGAATCGATCGGTGAGAGAGAGCCCGTCGAGTTCGTCGACCATCGGGAGATCGACGATCTGGAGGTGTTTGTGAGGCTGGCTCGCTCCGGCGATGCGCCCACCGTTGTAGAAACCGAGTCCGTCGAGGTCGTCCAGACACTGCCAGAGCGCCTCGAAGTCGCGCCGCGTCACCGGCTCGGTCTGCTCCTCCCACTCACGGGTGACGACAAGCGCATGGCGATCGAGGACGTTGAACTTGTTGAGCAGACAGACGTGCGTCTCGGAGAGGTCGTCGACGAAGAGATCGCCGTAGGGCGGGGCGAACGGATCGATATCGTCGTCGGCCTCGCGCTGCCTGTCGGTCGCCTCCTCTTTTTGCTCGATCTGTTCGACTCGCCAGACGACGAAACCAACGCCACCGTCGCGGACGAGGTCGTAGTCGGTCGCCAGCGGTTGGAGCGCGCCGGACTCCAGGCTCCGTTCGACCGCTCGATCGATGCATTCGGACAGTGACATTTCGTGGTTCATCGAGTGCCTGTGCCGATGGGGCCGAATCGAAAAACGTCTTGCTCCGTGACTTGCAGCGCGGTGGAGAATGGCTCTGCGTCGAGGCTGACGCTTCCGGCCGCCGAGTCCATCACTCCGGTCCCGTCAGGGCCTCGGCCGGGTCGATGCCGCTGGCGCGCCAGGCCGGCAGGAGGGCGCCGATCCAGCAGAAGATGACCGCCACGCCCAGCGCCGCCAGGGGCATCCACGCCGAGATGGCAAAGAGGCTATCGGGTTTGAATGGAAACGTCCCCACCTGGGTCTGGAAGAGATAGTCGACCATGGCGATCAGGCCCCAGCCGACCAGCAATCCCACGCCTCCGCCGATGACGCCCAGGACGGTCGATTCACCGAGAATGGCGAGTCGGATGTCACTTTTGGTCGCGCCGAGTGCCCGCATCAGTCCGATCTCGCGGCGACGCTCGAGGATGATCATCAGGAACGTGTGCATGATGTTAATCGCCGAGATCGCCAGAATGATGAGGGCGATGAGGTTGAAGGCGAGGGTGACGATGGTCACCAGCAGTCCGGCGCGCTGGGCGCGCTCGTAGTCGTCGCTCAGCGTCAGCCCCATGTCGTCGGTGATAGTCTGGGCGACGTTGGAGACGTCTTTGTTGCGCTCGGTCTCGACGACGATGGAGTGGTAGTTTTGAGCGGAGGATTCGCCTCGAAACCGGGTGTTGAAGCGTTTGACGTAGCCGATCGGCATGGTCGCTCCCATGTCGATGGCACGCTCCGAGAACCCGACCAGCCGCAGGCGCCGCTGGATGGCGTCGCCTTTTTTGCTCTCGCCGAGGTAGCTCCGCCCGAAGATGCCCTCGACCTCGAAGCCCAGTAGGGCATCCTCCGAGAGCTGGGGCATGTTCGAGATGGCCCCTTTGGCACCGCCGAGCGAGGTGTGGAGGCTGTTGTTGTAGATCTCGAGGAGTCGGGGCGAGACCACCACGGGGACGGGCATCGTGCAGCGCTGCGTATCGTGAGGACAGTAAGCTGGGTCGGGGCAGGCGTCGTCCTCGCGCGGATCGCACGATTCGCCCCGACACGTCCCCTCCTGGCACTGGTGGCCGGCCGGACACTCCGATCCCGACTGGCATGTCACCTCGCCGCTCCAGTCGCGAAACGCCATCGAGTCCTCGAGTTCGTCGTCGACCATCTTTGGCGGGATGCCGTCGCCGACGAGCTCGACAATCAGGTTCTGCCCCACGAAGCGTTCGCCGCCCCGGGCGCTGGCCGGAAAGGCGAGTTTCATCTTCGGATACGTCGACTCGACGCCCTCGATCTGGCGAAGTTTGTCGACGGTTTGATCGGTCAGCTCGGCCCCTCCGACGAGCCCCTCCGACTTGAAAGCACCGACGTCGTAGGACTGAGGCACGACCTCGAGCTGATCGACGACGAAGACGTCCTCGAGGACGACGGATTTGATGCCCGAGCCGAGGGCCGTGAACAAAAAGAGCGTGCTGATCCCCACGACGATGCCGATGCCCGAGAGGGCGAAGTCCCGCGTGTTGCGGCGGAGCGACTGGAGGACGAGTCGAACGAGTTTGGAGGCGTTCACGTCGTCTCCTCCTCGGCGTCGGGGGCATCGCCGGCCGTGGCGACGAGGCTCGATGCTTCGGGCTCGACGGGATCGTTGGGTTCGTCGGCGACGATCCGACCCTCCTCGAGCCGCACGATGCGTCGGGCCATGCGGGCGATGTGTTCCTCGTGAGTGACCACGATGAGCGTGATGGACTGTTCGCGGTTGAGCTGCTGAAACAGTTCCATGATCTGGAGACCAGTCCCGTGATCGAGACTGCCCGTCGGTTCGTCACACAGCAAATTGGAGGGGCGTCCGTAGAGGGCGCGGGCGATGGCAACTCGCTGGCGTTCCCCGCCCGACAGCGTCGACGGACTCTGTTCGAGATAGTCGCCAAGTCCAACGCGGTGAAGGAGCTCTTCCGGCGAAATCTCGTCGTCGGGCAGCTCGCGTTGGCGGTCGCGTTCCGTGAAGAAACCGGGGAGCGCCACATTCTCGCGGACAGTCAGGTGGTCGAGGAGGTTGAACTGCTGGAAGACGAACCCAAACGTCTCGTTGCGGAGCTCGGCAATCCCCGACTCGTCGAATTCGGCCAGATCGCAATCGTCTACGACGACCCGGCCGTCGTAGTCGCGATCGAGGCCCCCCATGATGTTCAACAGCGTCGTCTTGCCCGAGCCCGACGTCCCGACGATGGCGACGAATTCGCCCTCCTCGATCTCGAGATCGACCGATGTCAGCACTTCGCGGGTCGTCTCGCCCGTCTCGTAGGATTTGTGGAGATTGCTGATGTGAATCATGGGGGGAAGTCACCACTCCAACTGAAAAGACGAGCTCCAACCGACGACCATTTCGCCTGTCGGGACGAGTCGTCGTATTAAATCATCGTCGGGGGCGTTGGAAAGAGCCGCTCGTCGCTTGCCCTTCGTTCGCCATCCGACTCGCATGTCGGCGCCTCGGTATCCGGTCGATGCACCTCACCCCAATACCGTCCCGTCGGCACGCCCGTGCGCGTCGCCCGCCGCAAGCCGGCCATACGCAAAGAGGGGGTCACCGCCCCGGTGTCATACTGGGCGGTCGGGCGGCTCGCTCCTTCCATACCACCTGAAAGCTCGCCGCTCCCCCCCTCATCGATGATCGTCGGCAAAACGAGCGGATTTGTTTCGTCGGAGGCGTAAAACGCTGAAGCTCGCGTCGGCTCGTCCGAGAGGCGAGGACAGGTCGCGCCGACCGTCGACCCCGGGCCAATCCCTCGCCGCGAGGCGGGCGTCTCAGAGGGAAGAGGCTTCTCGAAACGAGTGGGAGGGATGACAAATATCGACTCATCTCGTACGACGGCGAGCGTGACAGTCGTTTGAGATATCTCCTCCATGTTCTCCGAGGCGATGTATACGCTCTATGTCAACTCGATGAGCCCGTATTCGTCCAAGGCGTCGGCTCTGCTCGGATATGCGGGCCTCCCCTGCGAGCTCGAGCACCAGAACGTCGTCACCCGCTATACGGTGCTGAAGCGCCTGACCGGTGACACGATGGTTCCGGTGTTGCGTCGAGGCGAATGGGCGATCAACGACTCGTCGCGCATTGCGCGCTTCGCCATCAGTCAGTCGTCTCGGCCTCTTCTACCGGAGCGCGAGGCGCTCGAACCCGTGTGCTGGCTCCTCGAGGAGTTCGCCGACGAGTGGCTGACGCGCTGGGTCGCCCACTCTCGGTGGCATCATCGCGACGACGTCGCGGCCACCCGAGAAGCGATCGGCGAGGAGATGGCAGCCGGGGTTCCCGGCGTCGAACGAGCGCTCGGGAGGTTTTCGGCTCGGGGGATCAAGACGTCCCTCGAAGCGGGGGGCATACGATCCGACAATCGCGAAGCGCTCGAACAGTCACGAGTTCGCACGCTGGAGACGTTGGAATCGCTGCTCGAGGAGGGGCAGGGGGATTGGTTCGAGTCGTATCCGACGGTGGCCGCCTTCGCGCTCTACGGGCAGCTCGAACAGTACCGTCGCGATCCGACGGGGGCGAAGCGTATGAGATCGTATCCTGCGATCGGCGAGTGGCTGGATCGACTCGAGCAGATGACGCTCCCCCATCCCGTCGTCGTTGATCGCACGAGTCGGTCGCTCGAGCTTCAACAGCTCAATCCCCTATTCGCGGAGTTGTTCGGCACGTACTGGCGTGTGCTTCTGGAGAACGCTCGGGCTCGAGAGCGTGGCGACGACGAGGCGTCTGTCTCGCTTCTGGACGGAACACGTTTTGAATGGTCGGTCTCGAGGTATCTCGTGCAGCGATTGCAGGTCGTGCTCGATCAGCTCGAGACGATCTGTCGATACGACGACGTACTTCTGGGGGAGGGTCGGCTGCGACTCGAGGGACTACTGAGCGAACAGGGCGAGCGATTGAGCGACGAACCCTTCGGCCCCCGCCTTCTCGAGTCGCGTCCCGATCTTCTCCGATGGCTCGAGTCGTGAGCGGCTCAACAAACGGGATGACCGAGGAGCAGACCCACTCGGATCCCGGAGTCGTGGCCCGGAGGTCAATCGCATCGCGCGGATGTGAGCCGGCGAACCGCCACGGGTCCGCTCGGATACCGTGGGAGACGCCGTGGCACGACGCTTGCGGTCGACCGACTCGATGATCGGCCGGCAGGGATGCCGGCGCTCCCAACCACGCGTCATCGAGATCCCACGGACCTGCGTCACA
>JAQCND010000287.1 GCA_028274765.1 Bradymonadaceae bacterium | reverse complement strand
GACGGCCGAGACGACGAAAGTGGCGCTCGGGGTGAGAAAGCCCAAACACGTCGAGGTCGGGATCCAGACCGCCCGACAGATGTTGAGCGGCGAGGCGACACTGACCGCTGATCGCGTCGACATCGTCGCCTGTGGCCCGGCCATCCGGGCGCTGGCCTCCGACGGCGAGCGCGCCGATGTCGTCCGCCAGGGGCTCGACGCCGGGATTCGTCTCAAAGCCTGTGGCGTCACCGTCGAGCGCATGGGCTTCAAGGCCGAGCGATTCGTCGATGGCGTCGAGGTCGTCCCCAACGGTTTCGTCGAAATTCTTCGACTTCAAGACGAAGAGGGCTTCGAGTCCATGGAGCTATAGATCGCCCGATCGCCCCGCGTCGTCTCACTCACTCCCATCCAACAACTGTCTCTCACACCACGCGAGATCCATCATGCAACTCGTCGGTTATGTGCTCGCTCTCGTCATCGGACTTGCTCTAGGTCTCATGGGGGGAGGCGGTTCTATTTTGACCGTCCCCATCTTCGTCTACATCCTGGACTTCGGGCCCAAGATCAGCATCGCGATGAGCCTCGCCGTCGTCGGGGTCGTCAGTCTGGCCGGGTCCGTCAGCCACTGGCGCGAGGGCAACGTCAACGTAAAGCTCTCGCTGGTTTTCGGAGTCGTCGCGATGGCCGGCACCTGGGGGGGCGCCTTCCTGTCGCGATTCGTCTCGGGGACGTTTCAGCTCATCTTGTTTGCCGTCGTCATGCTGGTGGCGGCCTGGTTCATGTTCAACGACGCGACACCGGACGAGCCCGACGAGGATCGAGAGTCGACGGTGCGACTCGAGACGCTTCCCGTCATCGCGGGTGAAGGGATCGCGGTCGGCGTGCTGACGGGGCTGGTCGGGGTGGGAGGCGGGTTTCTGATCGTGCCGGCGATGGTTCTGATCTCGAAGGTGCCGATGAAGACGGCCGTCGGGAGTTCGCTGCTGGTCATCGCCATGAAGTCCGCCGCCGGCTTCTACGAATACACCCATCAGGTCGAGGTCGACTACGCCTTCATCGCGGGTTTCTCCGTGCTGGCTGTCGTCGGCATCGTCATCGGCACTCGACTGGTCCGATACATCGCTCAGCACAAGCTCAAACGCGGATTCGCCATCTTTCTGGTCGTCATGGGCATCTTCATGCTGGCTCGAGAGACCGGCCTGATCGCGCTAATGGTGGGCGCGTGAACGACCATCACCACACTCACGGGGCTCGAGGATGTCATGGACGAACCCACCTCGGACAACCCTTCGCGGGTCACCGCACTCGAACGCCTCTCGTGGCGGTTGCTGATCCCGCTGGCGATCGGGGCCAGCCTGGCTCCCTGGCCGATCGGCCCCGAGCCCCATCTCGTCGAGAAACTCCGATGGCTGATCGACGGCACCCTGACTCGCCCCCTCGACATCTTCGATCTCGTCTTCCACGCCACGCCCGGCGTGCTCGTCCTCTCGAAGGGGCTCGTCGCGTGGTATGCCGGACGCTCCGGAGACGGTGCCTCCTCGTCATCGACGTCTCCTCGTGACTCCGAACCCTCGTAGTCTCGATTTTCATTCGATGTCCATCCACCATCGATGTCTCGGTTTTCAGCCCGACCTCTCTCAGGAGCATCGACCATGAACGTATCCACGCGACTCGCCATGGCCGTGTGCGCGGCGATCTGCCTCACGGCCGCCTGTTCGAACCCCCGCTCGGCGGAACGCCCCGCCAAACCGTCGTACGACGACGAGCGAGCCCACGACTCGAAGCATCGTCAAGAGCACGCCTCCGACGACGAACACGCATCGGGACACGGCGGCCATCACGACAAACGATTCACCGATCCCGAGAAGCTGGCCGACGACTGGAACGATCCCGCCCGCGATCGGTGGCAACGCCCCGAGGCCGTCGTCGAGGCGATGGGGCTCGACTCCGGGATGACCGTCGCCGACGTCGGCGTGGGCACGGGCTATTTCGTGCCTCACCTCGCCGAGGCGGTCGGGTCAGAGGGTCGCGTCTTCGCCGTCGATATCGAACGCTCCATGCTCGATTATGTCGAGAATCTCGCGGCCGAGCGGGGGCTCGAGCAGGTCGAAACCGTCATGGCGCAAAAGACGAATACGAATCTCGACGCCGACTCGGTCGACCGCATCCTGATCGTCAATACCTGGCACCACATCCCGAATCGAGAGGCATACTCCCGTCACCTCCGAGAGCGGCTCACCGAGGGCGGATCGGTCTGGATCGTCGATTACACCCGAGACTCGCCGCGAGGACCGCCGACCCAACACCGTCTCGACCCCGAGGAGGTCGTCGGCGAACTCGAAGCCGGCGGTCTCGATGCCGAACATCACTCGTTGGAGCTTCCCCGACAATACGTCGTGGTCGGACGGGTCGATTGAACAAGATCAGACGAGATCGGTCCCGTCGGACACCCTTCGACAGATCGGCTCTCTCACGTCATCCCCAGATCCGGATGGCGAGAAGCACGGCGGCGGCGAGGACCACTCCGCCGAGCACTTTGCGAACGGTGTCGGCCTCCCACCTGGAGGCTCCGACGTGCGAGCCGACGACTCCGCCGATGAAGACGGCCACCAAGAGGGGAGCAAGGGTGTCGAGGTCGGGGATATGGCGTTGAAGATGGGCCGTCAGCCCGCTGATGGAGTTGAGGCCGGTAAAGAGGACACCGGCCGTAGCCGCTTCCTTGGCCGTGCCGAGACCCAGAAGCAAGATACAGGGAATCAGTAAAATCCCTCCGCCGATGCCGATCATCCCGCTGATGCCTCCGATGGTGGCGCCGACGAGGAGACAGACGATCGCCGAGGTCGTCGCCTCCCACTCGAGGTCGACGCTCGGTTCCTCCCAGAGGTAGATCCGGGCGGCGATACAGGTGAGCACGCCGAGCAGGAGGAACTCGTAGACGGGGCCGGATAGTTCCATCCGGCCG
>JAQCND010000260.1 GCA_028274765.1 Bradymonadaceae bacterium | reverse complement strand
TTCCAACCCCGATCGAGGGAGCGAACAGGGACAACGACGAGCCGACGAATCCTCGGGCGCGGACGAACCGCAAGGCGCGGAGTCGACCGACACCGACTCCGAGCGACAGGCCCAGGGCGCGCCCGCTCCCGAGGATGGCTCGCGAGACTCGGATACACCACAGGACGAGGCGGCTGAGCAGGAGACGTCGACGGTGTCTTCCGAGGGGGACGACGAGGCGAGCGACGAGTCCTCGCCCGACGAGGCGAGCCCTCCCGAACCGCCGAGTGGATCGTCGGAGGACGACGACAGCCCCGATCCCGGGCCGAACTCGCTGCCCCCCGTGAAGGCCGACGCACCGAACGACGAGAGCCCCGAATCGTCCGATTCGCCATCTCGAGCAGAGACGACCGAATCCGACGAGACGGGGGACAACTCCGAATCGTCGGACGAATCGACCTCGACGTCGGACGACTCGTCTTCGGATGCCAAAGAGTCGGAAACGACCGAATCGAAGGACGACTCCTCGAAATCGAACACGCCTGCCGGGGACGACAAGGACGAGGACAAGAAACGTCCCCCCTTCTCGTTTTGATGTCTGAATAGACGACAACATTGCTCTCGTATGATGGATGGAACGCATGGCTCGATGGTCCCATCTCGGTCTCTGGAGTCTACTCGTCGTCGCCGCCCTGGGGTTTACCTCGACCGCTCGCGCCTCCCCGTGGGTGCTCGATGAAGATCAGGTGGTGATTTCGGGGCGTTTCGACCTCCAGAATGCCCGACGCGAGTTTCTCGACGAGGGCTCCTCGGCCCAGGTGTTTCCCCTCGAGGGGACGTACCGAGCCGCCAACTTCGAGACGTCGGTTCGATACGGCTTGTTGGATCGGTTCGAGCTCCAGCTTCGCGTCCCGCTGAAGTTCGTCAGCTACACGTCGAATCCGGTGATCTTGCTCCCCTCCGAGGAGGGAGGGCTGGATTACTATCAGGACAATACCATCGATCTGTCGGAGCATCTCGTCGGGGTCGGCGATATCCGCTGGTCTGGAATTTACCAGATCATCCAGGGCTCCTTTACGACAGCCGTCGGCCTGACGATGAAGACGCCGACCGGGTATGATCGTCCCGCCGGGACCTTCGGGCGTGAGCCGACGAGCGAGCAGGATTTCCAGGAGAATATCGCCACCTACGTTCAGCCCGACAACGTCGAGGACGACGTCACGCTCGGCGACGGCCAGGTCGATCTCGACGCCGAGGTCCTTCTGGGATGGTCGCTCCCCTCACGGACGTTTCTCCGGCTGGATGCCGGCTATCGGCTCCGACTGGGCGGGGCCGGCGATCAGGTGCTCGGCGACCTGAAAGTGGGGCAGTTGATCGGGGAACGCCTCCTACTCAAGGTGGGGTCGCGCCTCGAATACGCCGTTCAGGACGGAGAGGTCATCGGCATCAGCGTGGCCGCCGACGATCCGACGCTTCCGGCCGAAGCCTACGGCGGGACGACCAACCTCGATCCTCGAGAAGTTCCGCTGGACTACGATCGATTGACCCTCAACGCCGGCCTCATCCTCCAGGTCACCGAGAGCACCGAGGCTCAAGTCTCGTACAATCGCGTCCTCTGGGGCCGCAACACCTCGCTGACCCAGACGCTCTCGATGGGACTGGGCGTCAAGTTCGACGCATCGGGCGAAGAGGGATGAATCCCCGAGGTGGAGTCAGATTCCCTTGACGACGAGTCGCACGGCGGCGAGCAGCCCGAGTCCCGCCAGAAACGAGCCGAAGTGAACGAGGTTGCTCGTCCAGTCCTTGTGGTGTTTGACCTCGGGAATCAAATCGGAGGCGCCGATGTAGATGAAGTTGCCGGCGGCAAAGGGGACGAGGAAGGCCGTATCGATCGAATAGGCGGCTCCCCACGCCAGAAGGCCCCCGACGAGGAAGGTGAGCGCCGACAGAAAGTTGAAGATCAATGCCTGCCGCGTCGACCATCCCCCGTGGACGAGCACGCCGAAGTCCCCGAGCTCCTGAGGGATTTCGTGAGCAGCCGCCGCCGACCAGGCCGCAATGCCGGCCCCGACATCGACCACGAAGGCTCCCCCAACGGCGAGTCCGCCGATCAGATTGTGGAGGCCATCAGCGACCAGCAGCATGTAGCCGAGGGGTTGCTGATGGTCCGAAGGGACGTTGTGGCAGTGGTGCCAGTGGAGGAACTGCTCGAGCGACAGGAAGACGACAAAGCCCAGCGTCACCCACAGAAAGACGACGAAGGGGCGCTCGATCGTCTCCATCCCCGTCGGAATCATGTGAAAAAACGCGCCGCCCAGCAGGGTCCCGGCGGCGAGTGCCACCAGCGGCAGGAGCAGGCGCTGGAGCGTCTCTTCGGCGAAAATCAGCGCAAGCCCCCCGACGAGCGCGAGCACGCTCATCAGGGCGCCACTTCCAAGTATCCAGAGCAGACTCTCCACAGATCGTCGCGACCGAATCGAGGGGGAACGAGAGGGCGCCATCAACCATGCTCATCGAGACCTTCGTCTCGAGGATGACGTGGGCTTAGCCGACTCGCCGGGGCGCCGTCAATAATTCATCGTACACGTGACCTCGGTACGCTCGCCGCCGTGGCGAAATTGAGCCGCCTCGAAGTCCGGAGGCCCCATCCGCCCCTCGGGGTCGTTGGAGGCACAGATCCCCTCCTGGGGAATCCCGACGAGGTTGGAATCCATGTCGTGGTCGTCGTCGGCATCGTGAAAGACGCCGATTCCGTACGTGCCGGACTCGATGCCCTGGAATCGACAGACGGCACCCCCGTCGTCGGTATACGTGGCATCGACCCACTGCACGGCATCCTCGGGCTGGAGCCAGCTCGAGTTCGTATACAACCCGCACCGAATCGTGCCCGCCGGGTCCTCCGCGACGTCGCGTATGTCCAGTACGATCTCGCCGCCCGATGCGTCGGCCGATGCGACGGAAAAGGAGAGACACAGCCCCGCGACCACGACCAAACAGGAGACGAGCTGGCGCATGGTGGTTGTCCGGCGACACGTTCGAGATGAACGACGAGACCCGCACTACAAGGTGGTAGAGATCACAGGGGGCTTCAAGGTAGACTGAGATGACTCCCCATGATGCCTCGTCACGCGCTTCGTCGGATATCTCGAGGTCAGGACTCCGAGTCGAACGTCTTGGGCTCGCCCCACTCGCCGCCGAAGACGATCTCAGACTGCGGCTTACGCGAGCGTTCGGCGTGCTCTCCGTCGACGAGGTCGTCCGGCAGGTCGTCCGGGTCGCCGGGGTAGCCGATCGCAAAGCCCGCGACGGGCTCGAAGCCGTCGGGGATGTCGTACGTGTCGACGATCTTGTCCTCGTGGATGCCCGCCATCTGATGGACGAACAGCCCCCGGTCGGTCGCCTCGAGGACCAGTTGAGCGGCCGCCTGTCCGACGTCGTGCCGGGCGTGGGCGTTGGGTTCGCCCGTCTCGTCGAAGTTAGTGCTGGCGACCGAAATCATCAGCACAGGGGCTTGGGGCGCCCATTTTTGATTCCAGTCGTTCAGCGTAGTCGCCATGCGTTCGTGCTCCTCGGGGGTGTGGGAGGTCGCGACCAGAAAGCGCCAGGGCTGTTCGTTGTAACTCGAGGGCGCCCACCTCGCCGCCTCCAGCAGCGAGCGGATCGTCTCGGGCTCGACTTCGCGGTCCGAAAAGGCGCGCGGACTCCAGCGGCGCTGGATCAACGAGTGAACGGAATGGTCGGTATCGGCGGGCTTCTCCATAGGTCGAACAACGGGGTGGG
>JAQCND010000293.1 GCA_028274765.1 Bradymonadaceae bacterium | reverse complement strand
TCAGGCCCCATCGTCCATATCGATTTCTCCGTACCCGATCCTTCCGACGTCACACGTCACGTATGCTGTCGACTCCGAACAACATCATGGATGGTTGCATGTATCGTGCTCCCGTATCGATCATCGAGCTCCTCGTCCTCTCGGGACTGATCATGGGAGGTCTCGGGGTCACCGGTTGTGATACGGATGCCCCGCCTCCCCGGGGAGGAGATGCCGACGCCGGGGCGCAGACACCCTCCGATGTGGATTTCAATCCGCAACGCGACACCTCGCCCACCGATACCAGTGGCGAATCCGATGCAGGTCCCGACGACGGCGAGGCGAGCTCGGACGTCGACGCCCCGGTGGATACGGAGCGTGACGACGCCCACGACGACGAGCCGCCGAGGGATATCGGACCTCGAGAGACCGTGACGAACGATGCAAACGATACGAGCGAAACGATGGATACTTCCGATGGAGAGCTCGATACGAGTCGCGATACCGACCGAGATACGTCGCCGATGCCCGATGGCGACGACGATACGTCGCCTCCGGACGTGAGGCGAGATGCGCCCGAAGAGACGGGCGTCCGGGATACGTCGTCCCGGGATACGACGCCATCGCAAGATGCACAGACCGGAGGCTGGGGGCCGGTGGATTCGGCGTCCAAGCGCATCGGCGCCGGGGCCGAGCACACGTGTTTCCTTCGCAGCCAGGGGGGCGTCTACTGCTGGGGGTCCGACCGATACGGCCAGCTCGGCATCGGAGGGAGCTCCGGCAAGACGACGCCTCAGCGCGTATCGCTGACTGGCACCGTCCGCGAGGTCGACGGCGGGGAACAACACACGTGCGTCCGCTTCCAAGACGGCACGCTCAAATGCTGGGGATTCAACGACGAAGGCCAGGTGGGCAAGGGCTCGACGATGCCCGAAAACCAGACTCGACCGGTCGATGTCCAGCAGATCTCCGATGCCGTCGACATCTGCACGGAGGGCAAACATAGCTGTGCCGTCAACTCGGTCGGCGAGGTGAGCTGCTGGGGTGAAAATGAAAAGGGTCAGCTTGGAGCCGATCCGAACAACCTCCCCAACTCGGCGGTGCCGCGCCGCATCTCGGGCATCACCGATGCCGTGCGCGTCACATGCGGCGAGGAGTTCGTCTGTGCGCTCCGCGAGGGCGGGAGGGCCTCCTGCTGGGGCTACAACAACAAGGGGCAGCTCGGCGACGGTTCGACTCAAAATCGCTCGAATCCCGTCGACGTCCAGGTTCCGCCCAGTGTGAAATGGGTCGATTTGGCCGGTGGCGTCGAACACGCCTGCGGACTCGACCAATCCGGTACGCTCTGGTGCTGGGGCAGCGACGGTGCGGATCAGCTCGGCCTCGGGTCCGGCGATCAGACGACGACGTCGCCACGCGAAGCGACCGTCCTCAATGTGCCCCCCGAAGAAGTCACGGCGGGCAACGAATTTACATGCATTCGCGAGCCCGGTGGGGTCCAGTGCTGGGGAGACGATAGCCTCGAGTCGCTCGGCAACGGCAGCAATGGGAGCTCGGCGACGCCTGCCCAGGTCGACAACGTCGGGGCGGCAGTGGGGCTGGAGGTGGGCGAATGGCACAGCTGTGCGCTCGCCGGGACGTCGCTGTATTGTTGGGGATTCAACGTGAGCGATCAGGTCGGCCACGGTAACTCGCGACTCGAGTCGAGCGGCCACCGAGTCTCGTTCTAAGTGCCCGTTTCCACACGATCGAACGGAGCTGCAGCCGCGGCGAATGCAGCGATCATGGCGTCACCGTCCCTCCACGATTCCTCTCGAGGATCGCGGTCGGTTCGGGGCCTGGTCTTCGCACGCCCAGCCACGGCCTCGTTCCTCGCCGGAGGCATGTCACGGATATCTTGCAATTGGAAAGACGAGAGACGAGCCTCGGTCGGGGGAAGGCAATCGCATGAGAGGTAACAGCAACACAGTCACGGCTGGGCCTCCGTCAGGTCGCCTCCATCCCTCCCGACGAGGATCCGCTGAAGCCATGGGCCAGCCGGGTGGCTCATCTCACAAGTGCACAGGGTCGCTTCGCACTCATATCGAGTGGATTCGGAGGGCCTGACTCCGGAGCACCGGCTTTCAGCCGGCTCGTACCCGCGATCGTTTCGCCCCTGTGCGATTGTCCTGTTCAGTCGGAGAGGCGACACAGGAGGTGTCTCTCTCGCCTCTGTGGTTCGCGGTGGTTGGAAGTGGGGGTCGGCGGCGAGACGACGGCGCAACGCGGGACACGAGCGGGGCTCGGAGGTCGAACGCTTCCCGGTCGCGCCGTCGATGTCGGGGACTCTATTCGTCGAGAATGAAGGTGACCTTCAGATCGACGTGATATTCGTC
Organism: Bradymonadaceae bacterium; assembly: GCA_028274765.1. Taxonomy (GTDB): domain Bacteria; phylum Myxococcota_A; class Bradymonadia; order Bradymonadales; family Bradymonadaceae; genus CAJXPB01. The sequence goes on along the minus strand of JAQCND010000293.1, from coordinate 4,214 downwards.
GATGCCGTGCTCGTCGCAGGTGATCTTCTGATCTTTGACCCAGGCTGATTTCACGTTTTTGAGCGTATCCTCAGCCCGGCTGATGCCTTGCTCCATGGCGTGATCGAAGCTCTCCGGCGAGCGAGCGGTAATCTCAGTGACCTTTCCGACAGTCATGGGGAGTTCCTTGATCGTAGGGAACGAATGACTCGGCCGCACGACACGTCCGCTGCAGATACGCCCGTACAGGACGGGCCGCATGCTGGCACGATCGAGAGGCCGAAGACTCGCGTTGTGGAGGTTGAACATTCCCAATGGTATCCCCGGCTCGGGCCGGGTCAAACGTCGGACGAACATGGAGTGCCATCGGGGCCGCTCGGATACCGTGGGATACGCCGTGGCACGACGTTTGCGGTCGAACGGCTCGATAATCGGCCGGCGGGGCCGCCGGCGCTCCAGACGAACGCGTCGTCGAGATCCCACGGACCTGAGTCTCACCCAGTGCCATCATCAGCCGTGAGGCCAGCTCCGAATGGACGGATCGCCTCACTCCTCTCGAAAGGGCGTCATTTGGCGACGCGCCAGGAGACGCGACGCCTTGACGGCTCCCACAGGTCGCGATGGCACTCACGAACACGCAGCCCGTTCAAACGGATGTCCACCCGTCGAGGAGAATACTCCCTGTAATAACCTGGGTATCAACGTCCGTGCCGGCTCGGTTCGCGGAGGCGAGACATCTGGACGCGGACGCTCAGTCCTCGAGCTTGCGATAGACGGTGCGCGTTGCGATGCCGAGGAGCTTGGCCGCCATCTCCTTGTCGCCGTCAGTCATCTCGAGGGTCTCCTCGAGAACGCGCTGCTCGATCTCGTTGAGGGGGGTACCGATCGAGATCGTGAGGGTGCGAGATTCTCGCTCATGAGACACGATGTCGTCGGGAAGATCGTCGACATCGATCAGTCCATCCTTGTCGAGAATGACGGCCCGTTCGATCGCATTTTCCAGCTCGCGGACGTTGCCGGGCCAGTCGTAGGCTTCGAGCGATTCGAGGGCCTCGCGGCTGAGGCCCGAAATCGACCGATCGGTCTCGTTGCGGTACTGATCGAGGAAATGTTCAACCAGAAGGGTCACGTCCTCGGTACGCTCGCGAAGAGGGGGGATATCGATGTTGACGACATTGAGCCGATAGTAGAGATCCTCACGAAAGGCGCCAGACTCCATGGCCGACTCGAGATCGACGTGAGTTGCGGCGATCACCCGGACGTCGACCTCGGTCGAGGTATTGGCGCCGAGTCGCTCGAAGGTGCCCTCCTGGAGGACGCGAAGCAACTTGCTCTGGACCGATGGTGACAGTTCGCCGATCTCGTCGAGTAGAATCGTGCCCCCGTCGGCCGCCTCGAATCGACCTGCCTTGTCGCCACTCGCCCCGGTAAAGGCGCCCTCTTCGTAGCCGAACAGCTCACTCTCGAGGATGGTCTCGGGGAGGGCCGCGCAGTTGACGGTCAAGAAGGGCTCGTCGACCCGGTCGCTCAGGTCGACAATCATTTGGGCAAACAGTTCTTTGCCCGTTCCCGATTCGCCAGTCAGCAGGACGGTTGCGTCGGTGTCGGCGACCTGTCGTACCATGTCGAGGGCTTCGCGCAGGGGAGGCGACTGGCCGACGATACTTCGCTCGTTTTTGAGTTCGGCGAGCTCGGCCTTGAGTCGGCGATTTTCAGCGACGAGCGCCTGTTTTTCGAGAGCGTTTTCGGCTGCCTGAAGAATCGTGCCCCGCTTGATGGGTTTGCTGACGAAATCGTAGGCGCCTCGCTTCATGCCTTCGACGGCCCGCTCGACCGTTCCGAACGCAGTCATGAGAATGACCTCGGTGCGGGGTTGGACGGTTTGCACGAGGTCGAGCAGCTCCATGCCATCGGTCCCTGGCATCTTCAGATCGGTGATCACCAGGTCGATGTGTTCGTCGCGAACCACGTCGAGCGCTTCGTCGCCGCTCTCGGTCGTCCATACTCGGTAGTCTTCCTTGCGAAAGACACGCTCGAGCGTCTGGAGGTGAGCCTCCTCGTCGTCGACGAGCAAAATCGTGGCGTCGGTCATGGAGAGGGAGATGAGGCGAAAGTCAGCGAAAGCGGGGGCGAATCGGCCCGTTGGCACAACCGGCAGTCGGTATTGTAACATTCCTCGACGTCGGGAAGCTTCGGATGGGGCGCGTTGCAAGCGGAGTCGAAGTCTCCTAGAACTATGATCGTCGTTCTTCTGATTCCATGGACCTATGGCACAGCTCTCATATCGCGATGATGAGGGAGAGATCCGAGAGCGTGATCTCGGAAATCACGTCACGCTCGGACGCCACCCCGGTCAAGACATCCAGATCCTGGAGCGCGTCGTCTCCAAAGAACATGCTCTGATCGAGCAGCGCGGGGACGGATACTACCTCCAAGATCGCGAGAGCCGAAACGGGACGTATCTCAACGGGTCGCGCATCCGCGATCCGGTCCAACTCGAGAGTGGCGATCGGATCGAAATTGGCTCGACCACGCTCTATTTCGAGGGCGACGACGCGCGCCGCGAAGATTTTCAGCGCTCCGGGACGGTCACGATCCACAACGAAGAGCTCGAAACCCACATTAAACAGAAGCTCTCCCAGGATGAATCCGACGATCGCTTCCTGCCGGTCCAGGACATCCAAGACGAAGACATCCTCCGGCGAGACTACGAAAAGCTCCGCATCGCCCACGAACTCAGCAGTTCGATCGGCCCCGAATACGAACTCCAGGAGCTGCTCGAACAGATCGTCGACAAAGCCTTCGACCTCTTCTCGGCCGATCGCGCCGCCATTTTGCTGCAGAACGAAGAATCCGAGGAACTCGTCCCCAAGGTGGTCGAGTCGCGTCGGGAAGACGAAGAGGCCGAGGATATCCACATCAGTCGCACGATCCTCAACGAGGTCGCCGAACAGAAGCGGGCGGTTTCGTCGAGCAACGCGATGCAGGACTCCCGATTTTCGGGCAGCAAATCGATCATGATCGGGCAAATCCGGAGCGCGATGAGTGTGCCGATGCTCCACGACGACGAGCTGCTCGGCGTGATTTATCTCGACACGAAGATGGACCAGGCGGCCTTTTCAGACAAGGATCTTCAGATCCTTTCGGGTTTTGCCCGACAGGCGGCCATGCTGGTCTCGCATCATCGACTGTTGAAGAAGCGCGAAGAGGAAATCGTCGTCCGCGAGAAGGTCAGACGCCTCCTGCCGCCGGAGCTGGTCGAGGAGGTCGTCACCGGACGACTGGAACTCGAGAAGGGCGGCGAGATGCGGCGCGCGACCGTGATGTTCGCAGACATCCGCAACTTCACGTCCTTCAGCGAGCAGATGCCGGCACAGCAGGTCGTCGCCAATCTCAACGAGTACTTCGAGTTGATGGTCGACGTCGTCTTCGAATACGAGGGGACGCTCGACAAGTTCATCGGTGACGAAATCATGGCCATCTGGGGCGCACCGATCGAGCAAGACAACGATGCCGAGCGGGCGGTCCAATGTGCAGTGTCGCTCCAGGACGAGATCAGAGCCTTCAACCAGCGACGCTCCGAGGAGGGGCGTGTGACCTTCGAGATCGGCATCGGCCTAAATACCGGCGACGTCATTGCCGGCTACATGGGGTCGACTCGCCGGATGAACTACACGGTCATGGGTGACACGGTCAATACGGCCAATCGCATCTGCTCGAAGGCCGAGCCCGGCGACATCTACATCGGTCCGGATACGTTCAGCGACGTTGGACACGGCGTGGACTTCGAGATGATGCCTTCGGTTCATCTCAAGGGCAAGCGCAAAGATGTCGACATCTACCGGATCGATGGACTCCAGGACGACCCCGATACACAAGAAGAGCAGATAGTGCCGGAGCGCAGTATTCAGAATACCAGACGCGACGAGTGAAGGGGCACGAAACGGAGATTCGTGGCGTTCGAGATATTTGACCTTCGCCCGAGCCGCGATACCGTACTGCGACGATGCAGTGGGATGTTGCGCATCTGGCGTTCGACAGAGGCGATCGGCCTCGAAGTTTGTGACGACACACCGGCGAGATGGCCCAGCAGAAATACGAGATTATCGAACGTATTGGCCGCGGAGGGATGGCGGAGGTCTTCAAGGCGAGTTCGACGAGTCTCGAGGGTTTCAAGAAGCTGGTCGCCATCAAACGGGTGCTTCCCTCGATGACGGAGGACGAGCGCTTCGTGC
>JAQCND010000254.1 GCA_028274765.1 Bradymonadaceae bacterium | reverse complement strand
GGGGGTGCACGCGACCTTCGCGACCAACCTCGAGCCCGCCGAGATGTTCGGGATCGAGAGCAACGCCATGCTCCTGGCCGCCGAAGTCGACGATGACGCATTCGAGATCGCGACCTTCGACGAGTCGGTCGCGCCGGGGACGTCCGTCTCGTGAGTGACTACCTCTCGCTCGACGAAATCCCCCATCCGGAGGGGCGGCTCGACGAGATCCTCATGCAGATCGAGGAGCGTCCCCGCGAGAAGGCGATCGAGCTGCTGGTCGGCTCGCTGACCGATCCGTACCCTCCGATCCGCCATCGCGCCGGCGAGGAGCTGGGCCTTCGGCTCGACTCGGAGGTGATCCAGCTTCTATGTGCCATTCTCCAGGGAGATATCGGTACGCTCGAGGCTGCTGCCAGAGCGCTCGGGATCGCCCGCGAGGCCATCCCCGACCCCGACGATCCCCACGTCCGGCAAGTCGTCTGTCTGGCGCTTCAATTTTCGGACGCCCCCGCGAGCATCGAGGCGCTCTCGATGGCGGCGAGCGACGAGGCGGCCGACGTCCGATACCAGGCGCTCGTGGCCCTCCACGAGCTGGCGATCGAACCCGATCGACTCCGAGATGCCGTCTACCCGAGGCTCGATGACGCGGACCCCGAGGTGGCGACGGTCGCCGCGCAGATGGCGGCCGAGGCGGGATGGGCCGAGGCGACCGATCGCATCGTCGAGGGATGGGAATCACTCGAGCGAGGAGGCGATCTCTCCTTTGCACTCGCGCTGGCCGAACTTGTCGGCGAATATGGAGCCGAACTCGACGAGGATCGTCTCGAGCGTCTGGTCGATGAATTGACCGAGGCTCTCGAAGACGAACGTACGGTCGCAGCCGCCAGTCGAGGGCTGGTCATGCTCGGCGCCGAGCGGGCTCGCGAGCCCCTGAGCGATCTACTCGATCGCTGGTTCATCCACCCCCTGCTTCGGCTCGAGGCGGCCGGCGCTCTCATTGAACTCGGCGATCCTCGGGGGCGCGATCACCTCGAAGATGCGATCGAGCACCGCCGCCGCGACGTCCGAGGGTATGCACTCCGTATCGTCGGACGACTCCAGCTCGACGAACACTTCGAGCGCCTTACCGACACGGCGTTGAGCGACGACTATCACGCCGATACGGCCCTCTTGGCCCTCGGCGAATGGGGGGGCGAGGCGGTCGAGCCCCTTCTCAAAGAGGCCACTCGCCGCCACCCCGACGACGAGCTCCGCACCCTCGCCGAACGCATCCTCGAGCACCTCCGCTCCCCGAAGCAGTTCGATGCCGATGCCTTCTGGACGGGACTCGAATAACGCGGTCGTCGTCGCGTTCTCCCCTCCGACGTGACTGGCCTCGTATTCGAGTCTTGCGGCTTGGGGCCATCTCTTTCCACAAATATTTTTCAATTCCCCATATGCGATCATTATCTTGTGCCATTCCCTCATCTTCGGTGTCCTGATCATGGTGGTTGTCGGAATATTCCGACTGCCCATTCGTATTTTTCTACCGAAGATGGCGGAAGGGGACGACTGGACGACGAGCATTCACTGAGGGGCTTTGCGTATCGATGAGCCCTCCCTGTGTAGCATCTCCTCTCTCGGTCTTGTCGATGGCTCTCTCGCGATTCCACTCGATGATGTTCTCTCCGTGTGTGGTCTGGGTCTGATACTCAACCTTCGTCGACCGTCCCGTTTGTCGCCATCTCGGAGTGGCGATCGAGATGACACCTATCTGTTCTGTGCTCGATGCTGACATCATACGGGGGCTCGACTCGACAGGCTGCTGTCGCATTGATTCGAGTTCTACAGCCGAGTGGCGAGAGCCTCCGTGCCGTCCGCATCAGGCCGAGGGAGAGCCGAGCCGTGGAGAGCCGTACGCCGTCCGATCCGTCTGCTGAGACGT
>JAQCND010000253.1 GCA_028274765.1 Bradymonadaceae bacterium | reverse complement strand
TTGTTCATCTTCTGGCCGAGTGAATCGAGATTCGAGCCCATCTTCTCGAGCGACTCGAGCGCGCCCTCAACGTTGTCGTTCTCGAGCTGCTCCTCGATGGATTTCAGGTTGTCCGAGAGACTCTTACTCTGGGACTGGAGTTTGCGCTTCTCGAGCGCCTCCTGGTTGAGATGACGCTGGGGCAGCTTCTGGATCTGCATCTGCATGCGCTGCATCAGCTCGGCCATCCGCTGGCGGAGCCGCTTGATTTCGCGTTCGATAGACTTTTTGAGCTCCGGGTCCTTGGTTTTCTTGTAGCGTTTGAGCTGTTGTTTGAGGCGGTTTTTGAGCTTTTTGATGTCCCTCTGGGTGGACTTGATCGCATCCATTTTCTGGCTGGCGATCAACTCTTGGAGCCGTAGAATATCCGTCTCGAGGTGCTTCTCGACCTGCCCCAGATGGTCGGCGACGCGCTGGGCTCCCTGGCGGTCGAGACCGTTGGCGTCGGTCTCGTCGGTGACGTTCTCATAGAGTTTACCCCCGCTTTCGTGGAGGTCGCTCAAATGTTTGTGAACGCCCTCGAAGAGCGTGATGTTTCTCTCCTTCATCAGGGGATCGTCCTCGAGCTGGCCGATCAGCTCGTTCATCTCGTCGAGGAGCTTCCCTTCTCGCCGATGGATCTCTCGGACCCTCTGCAGCCGATCGCCCAGTGTCGACCGCGACGTCTCCTCGCGCACTACCTGGCGGTACGCGTCGTCGTCTTCGGGGGAGCGTTCTCCCATCGATTGTTCCAGATAGTCGGCGAGCAACAGGAGAAGTTCTTCGCTGAGTTCTTTCTGGGCGCGAATGTTGCTGAGATGCTCGTCCTCGGGACTGGAGACGCGGAGTGTGAGTTTGTCGCTCCGTCCGGTGCCCGCCCCCGTCGCCGAGTTGTTGTCGTGAGCCCGGAGATAGAAGACGACCACGTCCTTGGGTTGTAACGAAAGCGATCGGAGATTGAGCTCGACGGTGCCGTCGAAGTTCTCGGGGGTTTCGGTCAACACCGGCGAGGTGATCGGCTGACTCGTCGCCTCGGAAGAACTGCCGGCGAAATGATGGACGCGCTCGACCTTGTCGATACCGTAATCGTCGTGGACGGTGAATTCGATCTCGAGGACGTCCTCGGGACTGACTTCGACCTCGCCCTCGTGAGAGGTGATCGAGACGTCGGGCGCTTCGTCCGAAACCACATCGATCTCGCGCTCAACCCCGTCCGTTGCTCGGTTCCCATCGGGGAGTCGGGCCTGAAACTGATACGATCCCTTGTCGGTGACGACGAGTTCGGCCCGCACTCGACCTCCCTGGGTACGTTCCATCGGGATCGTGCGTTTGCCCTCGTCGGTCTCTAGAGCGATCTCGATATCTTTCACTCCCTTCAACGGGACCGCTGTCAGCGCGACTTCGCTTCCCTCGACGGCTTCGATGTGGCCCGAACTGCGGGGCTCGGTTCGAACGCCACGGCCCGTGTAGGAGGGGGCCGTGTACTTGAGGCGCACATTCCCGACGATGGGACGGACTTCGGCCGACGATTCGCCGTCCCCCGAGCTCGACGCCGTGCTCCAGGGCGAGCGCAGTACGTCTCCCGTCACGTCCGGCGCGAGCCATCCCGTAGCGACTATGAGACTCCCCATGCCGACCATCGCCAGCAGAGGGGGCGTCAGGAGGCGGTCGGGCAGGAGATGGGCGAGATCGTCCCGGGGATCGCCGTGCTCTCGGAGCGTCTCGACGGTGCGCGCCAGTTGCCGGGCGGCGAGCGTGCGACTGAATCCGAGTTCACGATCGTCGGTATCGGGCTGTTCGACGAGACGACGCCCGAATTCGAGCGCAGCGACGATGTCGTTCCGAAAGTCGGGTTGGGCGCGTTCGAGAGCCCGGGCCATCGCCGAGAGGCTCCGGCGTTCGCGCACGAACTGAATCCCTGCTCCGAGGGCGCCGAGCATCGTCGCGCCGCCTCCCAGCAGCAGAATCCATCGAGGGACCGCGGGGACGGCACTCGGGAGGACGAGTGCAAAGAGCAGCGCACTCAAGAGCACGGCGCTCAGGGCCGCTCCGGACCAGAGCAATCCTTCGGTGAAGAGCGTCCGACGTCGCGAGCTTCGCGTGCGACGAAGGATCGTTTCCAGCGCCCGGAGCTGGGGGGCGGTCGACGAGCTGTTGTCCGACTCGGACGTATCCTGCGAGTGCTCTCCGCTCGTTTCGTCCCCATCGGGGTCGGACGCATCCGACGATTCCTCCGATGCGTGACGATCGTGGTCCGCCGACGCGGACGACGAATCCGAATCGGAGGGGGACGCATCGGCGTTGCTTTCAGTAGGATCGGTTGTGCGTGAAGTGTCGTCACCAGAGTCCATCGATGTACTCGATATCGATCGGAGATGACATGTGGATGCATCGGCATTGACAGGGGAGGCCCGAGCAAGCTGGCTCGTCGGCCTCCACCGGTGTCGGTAACATGACCACCCCCTCGTTTTAATCCGATACTCCGTACTCGTCCCTCCCGCCACGGAGGAAGATGGAGGTCGGCTCCGTGTTCAAGCCGACGCGAACCTCGTCTCGTCGGTCGTCATGCGAAGGAACTCGTTCGCGCGAGAGGTGAGAGAGGAGCCGTCGTTTGACACATACGTCCTGGGGGGTGACTCAGGTCCGCGGGATCTCGGCGACGCGTGGTTGGGAGCGCCGACGGCCCCGCCGGCCGATCATCGAGTCGGTCGACCGCAAGCGTCGTGCCATGGCGTCTCCCACGGTATCCGAGCGGACCCTACGTCCTGCATGTCGGTTCGAGTCCGAACTCCAATTTGACAAGTTGTTCTGCAACCTACATAGTGCCGTATCCAGATGCTTGTATGTAGGTACGTTTCGCTCGATCCCAACGACGCGGGTGACCAATGGAATCCAAGGGTCATTACATCGATGGCGAGTGGGAGACGACGAAGTCTCCGGACGGTAAATTTCAGCGCGAGAATCCCGCTCATCCGTCTCAGACGGTGTTTCGGGCCTCATGGGACCTCGTGTCGGTCGATCGAGCGGTTCAAACCGCCCGACGCGCCCTTCCCGAATGGGATCGACTCGACGTCGAGGGACGTCTCCCCTATCTTGAGCAGCTCGCCGAGATTGTCGACTCGCGCCGCGAAGATTTCGCCAAGGCCATTGCCAACGAAGTGGGTAAGCCCCTCTGGGAGGCTCGCCAAGAGGCGGCGGCTCTCTCCTCGAAGATCGAGATCATGACCGACGAGGGGCTCGAGTTGACCCGCGAACGTCACCCCGACGGCCTCGACAACGGTCGGTGGCGTCACCGGCCTCTGGGCGTCGTCGCCGTACTCGGCCCCTACAATTTCCCGGTTCATCTCCCGAACGGTCACATCGTTCCCGCCCTGCTCAACGGCAATACCGTCGTCGTCAAGCCCTCGGAGCTGGCCGGGGGACCCATGCAGATTTACTTCGAATGTCTCGAAGAGGCCGGTTTCCCCGACGGGGTGATCAACCTCGTCCACGGACCGGGCGAAGTGGGGGAGGCGCTCTCGACCCATCGCGGCGTCAACGGCGTTCTGTTTACCGGGTCGTGGGAGACGGGGCTCGAAATCAAGCGCCAGACGCTCGACCACTACTGGAAGCTTCTGGCTCTCGAGATGGGGGGCAAAAACACCTCGATCATTCTCGACGATGCCAACCTGGAGCAGTCGGTCCACGAGACAGCTCGCGCTGCCTTTCAGACGACAGGCCAACGTTGCAGCGCCACCAGCCGGATCGTCGTTCGCGAGGAAATCGCCGACGATGTCATCAGTCGATTCTGCGAACTCACCCGGCGCGTCACGACTGGCGACCCGGTCGAAGAGGACGTCTTCATGGGCCCGCTGGCCTCTCAGCATGCCATGCGCAAGTTCATGGAGGCTCAGCAGCGCGACGAATCGGGCGAACTCGAGCCCCTGGTGTCGGGTGGCGCTCGGGAAGACCGCGACGGGTATTTTGTCGATCCGGCGGTCTGGTTGGCTCACTCCGTCGACGCCACCGGTGAACACCAGGGCCGCGAGATCTTCGGGCCCGACGTCGTCATCTATCCCGTCGAGACCGACGAGGCCGCCGTCGATGTCGCCAATGCGACCGAATACGGGCTCTGTATGAGTGTCTTTACCTCGGATCGCGAGCGATTCGAGTCGCTGGCCTACGATCTGCAGACGGGGCTGCTCAATCTCAATCAATCGACGGCCGGAGCCTCGAGCCGTCTCCCCTTTGGCGGCATCAAAAAATCCGGCAATCACCGACCGTCCGCCATCTTGGCCGGTCAGTACTGTACCTACCCGCAATCCCAGCTCCGGGCCGAGGCCGGATGGAACGACACCGAACTCGAGGATCCTCCCCTGGCGCACCTGTCGGACGGCACGTAAACTTCAGCGCCATGTCGTCTAATAGGCTCAAACATATACCCCCCCTCTCCCCCTGCCCCTGCTTTCATGTTAATGTGCTCATGCCGTTCGGGGCTCGGCTGGAGGAGCATCCATCTTTCGACCTCCGGGCTCACGCCTAGAGATCGGTGCTGTCACCGCCTTCGGCGGCTCTCGAGGCTCCTCTCATCGGTGCAGGTCGACGAAACAGCATCCACACTGATCGTCCCAGATGTTGTCTTCGAGAGACTGAGCATGGTGTCACAGGCGGAGGGCTCGCATGCCTCGACGATCGGTCGTCATCGGCGTCTGACACGAACTCTCTCGAGTGCTCGTGTCCAGCTGTCTCGCTCGGCGAGGCAGACCAGTTGAACATGAGCGCCTCGGACGGATCTCCAGAGTTGGGACATCGTTTTCGAGACGAGGCGTCGCATGCCGGTTTCTCTTGACGGAGAGTCTCGTCAGCTCGCTCACTTGACCCAGATTTCGACGTCGTCGATGCCCCACGATTCGTTGTCGGGGCCCGCCGTGGTGCGAGCTCCTACAAAGAGCTGGATATTGTCGGCTGAACGCCGAATGGTTTGACGAAAGCGGCGGTCGCTCTCCAGAAATCCGGGCAGCCCCCGGCCACACTCCTGCGAGCCATTGGTGCCGCTGAATCGGGCCGCTGGTCCGGGTTGCTGCTGGAGCTGAATACCGGCCCGGTCTTTTTGAGGACCGCTTGCTTCCCAGTTGTCGATGGCGATGAACGTCAGCTCGGCGCGAATGCGTTCGTGAGGGATGGGCGCAAATCGGAACGTTTTGCCGACGTTTATCTCGCCGAAACGATCATCCCCTCCCAGAATGCGTCCATACGTGCCACATGTCGACGTGCGTTGGTCGCTCCAGCCAGGAGCGTTGCCGCTGTCGAAGGTATCGAAGGC
>JAQCND010000252.1 GCA_028274765.1 Bradymonadaceae bacterium | reverse complement strand
CAGCCCCTCGAGCTCGCGACACAGTTCGGCCTCGGACTCGGGCCGCTCGCCGAAGTGGATGTGATGGACCTGCTCGCGGCTCAGTTGCTCGAAGGTCTCGAACAACTGGACGGGGAGGAGGTGATAGAGCAGCGTGTGCTTGCCCATCCCCTCGTCGGAGTAGATGAGCATCGAGTTCGGGGCCCCGTCGATCCACTCGTCGATGACGTCCAGGCAGGCCTGTTCGACCTCGGGCCGTTCGATATAGAAGTCGGGGATGTCCACCGGCACGGGCGTGAAGAGGCGCCGATAAATCGCCGGAATATCCGACTGACTCATCGTCGAACCCGCCCTCAGCCGGTCGCGCACGTCGTCCCGAGTGGGGGAACGCTCTTCCTCGGTCAGCAGGGTCTGCAAATCCGTGGTGAAGGTACGGAACTGAGAGACCGAGCGGTCGAGGGTATGGTCGAGCCGGTCCTGAAGCGACTGGAACCAGCGCGAGATCGGAGCCGCCTCCTTTCGCTGTGGCGCGGACGGTTCCTGTGTGAAGCGTTCGACGAGCGTGTCGAGCTTCCCTCGCAGGAGCGGCTCGCTGGCGATCGAGGCACTTCGGAGGAGCTCGACCTGGATCCAGCGCTGAAGTTCGCGCTCGTCGCGTTCGAATGCGTCGCACAATTCGGCCACGCGATCGGCGTCGCGTCGCAACTCGTCGCCGAGTTCGTGGGCTTCGGGCAACGCATCGGCCGGCGCATCGTGAGCGCCTTGCTGTTTGAAGTCGACCTCGAGACTGTTTTCGATGTCCTCGAGCGTCACGAGGCTTCGGCGCAAGGGCCGCTCGGCGTGTTCGTTGAACTCGACAAATCGGAGCGCCGTCTCCCGGATGAATTCGGCCATGTACCAGCGTCGAACCGGGAGGTCCGTGACCCCGATCGAACTCGGATCGGCCGGGAGTTCGTCGGGGACGTCCTCAAGGAGAGCGAGCGAGCCCGAAAAGCTCATCACTCGGGTCTCGAGGAGCTCGAGTAGCTCCTGAGTGACGTTCCCCTCAGAGAGTTCGTCCAGGGTCTCGCTGAAGGCCTCCCGGACCCGGGCGAGACGGGGTTCGAGGTGGGTGTCGTACCAGTTCGACCAGTCGATCGATTCGCCCTCGTCGACGGCGTCCAGTGAGTGGCCGTCGAGAGGCTTGCGACACGCCTCTTCGAGTTCGCGCAGCGAATGGAGACATCGCTCGCGCAGGTGTCGATCGAGTGTCCGACTGATCTGATCGAGGTGATCGTGGAACCAGTCCAAAAAGAGGACGAGCTCCTGATCGAGCTGGATCCAGCCTCGACATCCCTGGGCGAAGCGGTGGCTCGACTCGAGCTGCTCCTGGATGAGCTCTTCGGCCTGTTGAGCAGCATCGAATCGCTTGGAGGGGCGATACCGGAAGCGCGGCAGATGGATCGACCCCGCGTAGGTCACGCCCTCCAGAAAATCATCGAAGACGCCTTCAATCTCTCGTGTCGAACACTCGAGGAGGCGACCCGAACTGGAGGCGAGCCGTCGCTCGATCTCGTCGGCCCGTTGATCGAAGTCGTCCCGGAAAGCATCGAGCTGTTCGCGCGAAGCGTCCACGACGTCCTCGGGAAGTTCCTCGAGGGGAATCGTCTCGTCGGTGGCGAGAATATCGTCGGCGGGAACGTCGGAGGATTCGGGGCGCTGAGCCGACAGATCGGGCGCCTCGACATCGAGATAGGGGACCTCCTCGAGATCGGAGGCGAGCGGAATCGTCAGGAGCGGAGGCGAATAGGTCTGGCCTTCGTCCTGTTCGTCCGAAGCGTCGTCTGTGCCGTCGATCGGCTCGCCCTCCCGAGCGACTCGCAGTCGCTCGATGATCGTCTGGAAGAGCCGATCGACGGAGCGGAGATGGCGAAGCAGCTGGAACCAGAAGGCCTCGAGGTCGCTCTGAGCGCTTTGAACGTGTCGTTCGAGCGCGATCGGAAGTGCGAGTTCGACGAAGTAGCGCCAGAGCCGGCCGATCGGCACCGAGCGATAGCCCGTTCCAAGCAGTCGGATGTAGAGGCTCCGGATCGGTTTGGTGAGGCGCGAGAGGAGCCCATCGTCCGGCTGGATCTCGACCAGATCTCGCCCCCATTCGACGCGTCGCGACGACTCGAATCGCTCGAGATCCCGGAGCGAGTCCATGAAGGTCTCCATCGTCTCCCGGGAGAGCGCAGCGGGCGGCAGTCGACCGATGCGCTCGAGGTCGGGCTCGATCGTCTGACGCATCTGTTTGTGACACGCCCGAACGTCTCGGGCGAGCTCCTGGAGCGACCGATCGTCGTCCGCCTCGAGCAGCGTCTCGAGTTCGTCGAGTGATGCCCGGAGGTGGCCATCGAGATCGCCGAGGGCCGCCTCGGCACGAGCATTGTAGTCACGGATGGGATCGACAAGATGCTCTCGATGGAGGGCATCAAAGGAGGTCCGCAGCCGCTCGAGATGGCGCTGCAGGGCCTCGTCCTCGACGTCGGGGCGGGGGAGCACCTCGTCGAATCGATCGGGGTCGAAGTCGAGATCGAAGCTCGCCTCGGACTCGTCGGGCTCGGTCGTCTCCGGCGAATCGTCGGGCTCGTTCGTGCTGGCCTGACCGGTGCGGCGGAGGACGAAACTCAAAATGGGAGGCCCGGCGATGATGTGGACCACGACGACCGCCATGATGACCGCCTCGAAGTCCTGCACCCATGGTCCCATCACGCCCACTTGATTGGCGAGCAGTCCGGCGAGGACGAGATCGACCCCGCCGCGCGGGAAGAACGACAACCAGAGGTTGTCGCGTTCAATATTCTGGAGGTCGTCGATTTTCGGCAGGACATAGCGGAGGGCTGCCCAGAGGGCTCCGGTGCGCGCGAGTGTCAGGACGCCGGTCAGGGCGGCGAATTCCCCGATCTTCTGGATGTCCAGCGAGGCTGCCTTGAGGGTGAAATAGATGACGAAGACGGGGAGGCTGATGCGCTCCAGCGCCTCGATCATGTCGTGACCGTAGCGCGAGAGGTTCTGCACCATGAACCCGGCCGTGATGAAGGCCAGAAGTTTCTCGGCGTGGAGCTGATCGCAGACGTAGTAAGTGACGAAGATGACCCCCACCGTAAAGAAGATCATCTCCCGGGCGACGAACCGGAAATAGAGGATGAAGATCAGTCCGGCGACCGCTCCGACGATGAGCGCCCACATGAATTCCGCGCCGATCCCCGGTAGCTCACCAGCGAGTGCCCCCGCGATGGCCCCGGCGTCGAGGGCCTTGTCGGAAAATTCCTGGATGAGAATGCTCGCAAACGACTGGGTCAGCAGATAGGAGGCCACCAGCACGAGGTCGGCGACGATCACGACCCCGAGGACCAGCGAGGTAAAGCGGCCCTCGGACTTGGTCTCCTGGATGATCGCCAGCGTCGCGGCCGGGCTCATGGCAAACCCGAAGACTCCGAACAGAAGGGCTACCGAGAGCCGGACCGAGGTGGGCGCCTCCGGCGAGACGAACGGAATCAGACTCGGGGCAATGCTGGGCAGAGCATAAACCACGGCGGCGGTCAGAGGCACGACGCTCAAAAAGAAGAGCGCCGTCACCTTGATAATCGTGCCCAGCTGCCCGCGGAGATCGTCAAAATCGAGTTCACCTCCGCCGAGCGTCCCGATCACCCCGACGGTCAGAATTTCGACGTACGCCAGACGCCCCTTCGCGATCTTGTCCGGGAGGAGCTGAAACTGGGCGTCGGGCGGCAGGACCAATCCGATCAGATCGGGGCCGAACAGAAATCCGGCGGCAATGTACCCGAGCAGCGCGGGCATGTTGACGCGCTTGAACAGTTCGCCCACGGCGAATGCCGCCAGCAGCACGAACCCGGTCGGCGCCACCAGCTGGAGATCCTGCCCCCCTGGCAAAAAGAGGGAGAGCCCCGCCATCAAGCCGAACAGTACGAAGATGGTAAACAACTGCCACATCAGGTGAGATCCTCGGATGGGGCGTCGAGCGTATCGCGTCGAATGCGGTTGGACGAGACGTCGGCCGTGTCGATGAGCCACTGCCGGATCATGAGGTACGCCACGATCTCGCTGATGACGATGGCCGCGACGAGTCCCGCATAGATGATGGCCACATCATCTTGGGAGGCACTCAAGAAGGGACCGGCGTCGACGCCGTAGCGATTGTTGTAGACGGTCAAGAAGTCGAGCGCCATCGCGGCGCTGAGTCCGCCCGGCGCGATCAGGGCTCGCCCCAGGTGTGGAACCATGCCCTCTCGCCCCGGAAGCGCGTTGGAGAAGAGATCCCCCAGCCATCGGCCTGCCATGCGCACGAACAGGTAGGGCACGGCGAGAGCATACGCCCAGAGCGTCACCGACAGGTCGAGATAGGCCCCTGTGAACAAGAAGAGCACGATATAGAGCGGATGTTTGATGGATTCGAGCCGCGATCGAACGTCGCCCCCGTACTGGCACGTGTTGAAGAAGACGACGCCCGTCAGGAAGTTGAAAAAGATCGGAGAGAGTTCCAGCTCGTAGGCGATGCCGCTGGTGAAGACGACCATGCCGATCACGACCGTCAAGAGTTGATCGTCGGGGAGATCCTGCTGGATGAAGACCGAAAACACCAGTCCCAGCGCCCCGCCCAGGACGAGATGGATGGCGAGCCACTCGATCCAGGCGTACTGCCCCTGCATCACGAAGGGGCCCGAGTTGTCGAGACAAAACAGCAATCCAAAGACGACGATGGCAAACGACGAGCACATGCGCGAGGCGTCGGTGGCGATGCGCGGCGCCGATCCTTCCGCACCGAGAAACGAGACCATCGAGCGGATCGGGGCGTCGCCGGCGACGAGCGCGATCGCGCCGACACACAGCAGAACCGGCGTGATCTGGGAGACAAGCGAAGCCGAATAGACGTACCAGATCGCGGCCGCCGGGAGCGCGACGACGGTCGTCAGGGTCGTCAACGACATGATCGCGCCGGTTCGCAGGGCGCTCGTCGACGGGGGATCGCGGTGCCGAAAATCGAGATACGAGCCCAGCAGCAGTCCGACCGATCCGGTGCCCAACACGAGAATGGGGCGGAGCTGTTCGAGAATCTGGCGCGTCTTCTCCAGCGCCGTCGCCCCGCTCTCGGCGGGAAAGAGGGGCGCGATGATGAACTGAAAGATGATCGCGCCCAGTACGATGTACTCGACACCGGTGACGATCCCGAAGCGCCGGGCAACGCGCTCCAGCAGGAGGTGGGCGACCAGATACGCCAGTCCGACGATTCCGACCAGAAGCAAGAGAAACTCGAGATCGCCGCCCCCGCCCCCCCCCGCCGCCCATGCGGGATGCGACCAAAAGTAGACGACGAGGCCGAAGAGGGGCGCTAGAGGTTGGAGTCGGTCTCTCATCGTGGCATCTTCTCGCGAGAGAGTGAAATCGGAGAGCGGAAACTAAGGGACGTGCTCGTCGAGCGCAAGAATGAGCGCGCCGTGGGCGTCGGGGGGAGGCGTGTCCCCGCATTACGTCGGTGGGCTCGAGGAGGCTCGGGGCGTCACGATCGGGTGATTGTACGAACCGACCGGAGGGATTATATTCGGAACGTACCTCGATCCGATGTCATAGAAACATCAAAGACATCGGCCAATTCGTTCCATCCGAGGAGGATATCCATGGGAGACGACGACAAGAGCTGGCGCGATATCGACCGAGAGCGCGATACGAGCAGTCACGTGCGCGACGACGACAGTAGCGCCTCGAGTCGGGAGTCTCGAGCCGAGAGCAAGTACAAGAAAAAACTCGATCAACTCTTCGAGTCGGGCGGTGACGTTCCCGAGGAGTTTCGAGATTCGATGGAGGATCTCGGCCCCGAAGAGGGCACCGAAGAGGCCCGGCGTCTGGAAGAGATCGACGAACTACGAGAGGCCGACGGGTTCCAGGAGTTTGCCAAAGCCGTCAATGTCTACATGAGCAAGGGCTATCGGCTTCCGGACGATGAGAATCTCTTAGTGCGCATGCTCGATCATCCGGATCACGACATCGTCCGGGACGTGCTCGAACACTACGTCGACCTCAGCGAGCGCCGGGAACTCGAGCGCATCCAGCCGCTCAAAAGTCGAATGTCGACGCTCCGTACCATGATGGACGACACTCGGTGTCACGAATTGCTCGACGACATCGAGGAAGCCATCGACGAGCAGGAGAGTGCCGGGCTGTGAAGAGACGACGGGAACGTCGTCTCCCTTCGTCCTCGCTCACGGCTCGTCCGGAACGTCGGGTTCCGGCTGAGCCCCCGTGCCACCATCGACTGTCCCCGCATCGGATTGAGGGACGGCCGGAGGAGACGAGCCCGTGCCACTTCCAGTCGTCCCGCCTCCTCCGGGGGGAGCGGACGTCGGAAATTCTTCGTCGGGTCCGAGCGGGAGCTCGGTGTTGAAGCATTCGAACAGGCTGGTGCA
>JAQCND010000291.1 GCA_028274765.1 Bradymonadaceae bacterium | reverse complement strand
GGCGGGACGACCGATCGGGAGGACGCCTATCAACTTCGCGACGAACTGGAGCGCAAACACGGAATCAGCGCTCGTGTCCACAGCGATGTCACCGACCGACCGGCGGGGACCTTGACGCTGACGGCCGAGGAGAGCGAGGTGCGCATTCGCCATCGCAACGTCCTCTGGATTGGCTCCGCCTCCGAACACCGCGGCGAGATCGAATACCGCATCCCCGAGATTCCCGTCGGACGGGGGGCGACCACCGAGACCCGCACGTACACAGGACGACTCATCTTTGCCCCCGACCCGGACGGAGAGATATCGGTCGTCAACGAGTTGAGTGCCGAACGCCTCCTCAAGGGAGTCGTGCCCTCCGAGATTCAGCCCAGCGCCCCCCGTGACGCTCTTCGAGCCCAGGCGATCGCCGCTCGCAACACCATCTTCTCATCGATCGGCGTGCGCAACCTCGCCTCGCCGTACATGTTGCGCTCCGACATCTACGATCAGGTCTACAAGGGACTCGACGCTCAGCATCCCCGGACCTCGAAAGCGGTCGAAGCGACCCGGGGAGAAGTGATGTTTCACGGCAAACGCATCATCGAGGCCGTCTACAGCGCCAATGCTGGCGGCTTTACCGAAAGCAACGAAAATGTCTGGAACGCCGAACCCCTCTCGTATCTCCGGGGGCAACCCGATGCGCCCGAGACCTCCATCCCGGCGTCCTTCCGGGACGGCCTCGACGACGACGAGGAACTGGAGCAATTCCTCGAGAGCGATTTTCCGGCATACAGCCGATCGGCCTCCGTGTCGTCGAGTGATTACTACCGCTGGGACAAGCGCGTCGACGCCGACGCCGTCCGGGAGTGGTTGCAGACGAACGATCGCGACGTGGGGCCACTCCAGGAGGCCGAAGTGCTGAGTCGAGGGGTCAGCGGGCGCGCCATTCGTCTCAAGCTGACCGGCACCGAGGGGCGCTCGACGACGGTCGAACGCGAGCTCAACATCCGACGGCTCTTCGACCACCTCAAGAGTGGGCTTTTTGTCATGGAGACCGAGACCGACGAGAACGGGACCATCGAGACCTTTTCGTTCCGGGGAGCCGGCTACGGCCACGGCGTCGGCATGTGCCAGACGGGCGCGATCGGCATGGCCGACCGCGATCGGAGCTACCGTGAGATTCTCAACCACTATTATCGGGATATCGACATCAAGAGCCTCTACTGAACGGGGATGCTCGAGGTGACCGAAGCAGAGAGCGTGAAGGCTACCATCGCGCCTCGTGATCTTCGGCCACGCCGAACAGGTCGTGGGCTTCGCGGTCGATCAGACGACCGTGCCAGTATCCGAGCGGCTGGAGATACTGCGAGGCGACGACGTGGAAGTTGGTCTCGTGCCGTCGAAGTCCCTCCACTGACAACGTCAGATTGATCGAACCATCTTCGGAGTAGAGATGCCAGGGGCGTCCGGGGCGTTCGGACGAACACTCGACATGGACGTCGTCGAGCGTATGAATCTCGTCGCCGAGCCAGACGACGTTCTCGCGCGTCTCGTTCCAGTCCTCCGAGAGATTGAACCCCACGGACGTGCCGTCCTCGAGGGTGCCCCCCGCCATGCCCCATGTCCACTGAGCTTCGCGAGGCAGGAGACCATGCGTATCATCGAGCATGTCCCGCGCGTGCGACCCCGCGCCGAGTGTAAAGCTCCGGCTCTCGACGTCGAGTCGTCCCCGTACCGGGAGCCCCGTCTCCTTCTGCGTCATGCCGAGTCCGCCGCTCTCGTCGCGAGCGGTGCCAATGGCCGTAACGGGGGCGAGTGTCTCGAGTTCGAAGTTCAACTCCAGGTCGATGGATGCGACGGCCATCTCGAGCATGGCGAGCCCCGATTCGCGCGAGAAGTCGAAGGTGCGCTCGAATCCTCGCAGTGACGCGATCGTCCCCGAGGCGGGATCGTCACCGATGTCGGCCATGAAGGGAGGAAGGATGTCGGCGTGATCGGCGAGCATGCGCCCCGCCCCGCGATCGAACACCCAGGCGAAGACCGTCGTCGCATAACCCGCATCGAACAGCGTGCCCCCGCAGGCCACCTCGGGTCCGGCGGCAGTGAACCGCTGCCAGCGCTTCTCGCGCAAGAGTTGATGACCGGCGGGGGCCTGTCGCTCCCCCTCGACTTCGTCGTTTGTCAGATCCGTATCTCTGCCGTAACCGCGATACGTCCCGGTGCGGGGACGTCCCCGGGCGTCGAGAAGACTCGAAGGCGCGTCGAGAAGACAGCTCATAGTTCGGTCAGACGTTTGGGGGGCGCGTCTCAGTATGCATGTTGGCCGGTTCGCCCTTCGCATGCAACCTTCTCCCTCCGAGCACCCGTGAGTACTTCTTCCTCACAACCCGTCTACCGCGATCCCAACCTCCTGATCATCTTTGCCGTGACGCTCTCGGCCGTCATGGGCGTCGCCAGTGTCACCCCGGCGTTTCCCGACGTCGCCGAGGCGTTGGACGTCTCGAAAGATCGCATCGGATGGCTGGTCACGGTCTTTTACCTGCCGGGTCTGGTGCTGGCCCCCGTACTCGGATACGCTGCCGATCGATGGGGACGCAAGCGAGTGCTCGCCCCCTCGCTGCTGCTCTTTGCCATCGCCGGCGGGGCTTGTGCCCTGGCACCGACGTTCGAGTGGCTGTTGGTGCTGCGTTTCGTCCAGGGGATGGGCTCCTCGTCGCTGGCCTCGATGAACCTCACCATCATCGGCGATCTCTTCACCGGCGATCGACGCACCGCCGCCATGGGGTACAACGCCAGCGTCCTGAGCATCGGCACGGCATCGTATCCGATCATCGGGGGCGCACTCGCCCTCTTCGGGTGGCACTACCCCTTCGCGCTTCCCGTGTTGGCGCTTCCGATCGGGGGACTCGTCATCGTTCAGCTCGACAATCCCGAGCCCGATGGCGTCGAGCCCATCGGCTCGTATCTCGCCCGCCTCCGAGAGGTCCTCTGGAGTCGACGAGTCTTTGGCATCTTTGCGCTGACCGTCGTGACCTTCGCGCTCCTGTTCGGCCCCTACCTGACGTACTTTCCCATCCTCCTCGGATCCCGATTCGAGGCGTCGTCTTTTCGCATCGGGCTCGTCCTCTCGACGGTCTCGATCGCCAGCGGCCTGACCTCCTCTCGACTGGGGTGGCTCGTCCAGTACGTCGACGAACATCAGCTCCTGACCATCGCCTTTACGCTGTATACGCTCAGCCTCGCCGCCATCCCCTGGATGCCTTCGCTCTGGTGGATGCTTCTCCCGACATTGACCTACGGCGTGGCCCAGGCTCTCAACATCCCTACGCTCCAGTCGATGCTCGCCGGTCTGGCGCCCCAGGATCAACGCGCGGCCTTCATGTCGCTCAACAGCCTGGTCTATCGCATCGGCCAGACGGTCGGCCCGGTGCTCGCAGCCATCGTCTATCGACAGGGCGGGATCGATGTCGTCTACTGGGCCGCTTCGGGACTGGCGGCGCTCAGCTTCGTGCCGCTGATCGGCACGTTCTGGCCGGGGAACGCCAGTCGAACGGATTGAAAGAGCGCCATCGAGGCGAATGCCAGCGACTCGACACGCTTCGATCCGCCGAGCCTGTTCGACAAGCTCGCTCGGGCCACCGCTCGTCGTGGTGTTCGGGGCGGTCGCGCAACGTCGAGCTGCTGGCGGACCCATTGCTCGTCGTTCTTCCGTTCGGGGCGCCGACAAGAGAGCGGGCTCGAATGCGTGCTCTCTACATGTCCCCACCGAACCGGTCGCGACGCCGGAGCTGTCGCATTAGAGTGACCCGAGCATACACTCGCGGTTCGACCTCCGTCAGGTCACCTCACCTCTCGCCCACGAGGAGTCGCTGACGCGACATCCCAGCCAGGAGGCTCACGTCGGAGACGTACAAAGGCGCTCCGAGCCTCTCTCGAGTCTGTGCGGAAGGTCTAGCTCCGGAGTGCCGGCGTCCAGCTGGCTCACCTCTGCATGGAACACATCCCGATGCGATCGCCCGGGTCGCAACGCGGAGGTAGCTTGCGAGCGGACGGCACTCGGAGTACGGGACATCTTGTCAATGAGCGACACCATGATAAGGTAGTTGAGATGAATATAGCGGGACATCGGGCTTTTAGAGAGTGCTCGTGCCCCGTGGATGATCGAATCGCGACTCCTCAACGCGACCCACGAGCCTTTGTTCGACGACAACGCTACACCAACCCAAGTGTCGGGCGTCGACATCGACGAACTCTCGGAGACACCCTCCCCCGATGATTTCTTCCTGTACTCGCGAATCGACGGCAGCACGACCGTCGGCGAACTCTGTTCGACCAGCGGGTTGGGACGTGAGAGTACGCTCGAGGCGCTCCAGCGTCTGCTCGAGGTCGGGCTGATCGACATGCCCGGAGTCGAGCGCGAAGAGGCGAGCTCCGCCCCCACGAGCTCCGATGCGACCTCCTCGCGGCGCGAGACTCGGAGACCCCGCACTTCGTCGTCGGGCGCGAACGACCTCGAATCCTCACGACGTGGGGAGACGAGGGGCGACGACGAGGCCTCGACCGGCGATTCCGCTTCGAACGAGTCGACGGGGCTCGATCTGTCTCATCTTCCCGTGCCTCCGAGTGCCTTCGAGTTCGACGACAGGCTCCTCGAACGCGACGATCTTCCCATCGAACGGCCGAAGCGACGCGAGCTGCTCTGTCTCCACGGTCAGCTCGATGAGGTCAATTACTATCAGTTTTTCGATATCGATCGCGACGCGTCGGCCCGCGACATCAAACATGCCTACTTCAAACTCTCGAAGCGCTACCACCCGGATCGTTATTTTCAGAACGATCTCGGCCCGTTTGCCGAGATCATCGAGGACGTCTTTCAGCACGTCACTCGGGGGCATCGCATTCTGTCGGACCCCGAACAGCGAGACGAGTACGACGCACAGCTCGAAGAGCAGGAGATCGTCGATGACGAGGAGGATGTCCCGACCCCGATGAATCAACCCTCCTCGATCGATATGGCTCGAAAACAGGATGCCTCGACCGATATCGGAGACGACAATTCGGATCCCGACAAACGAGAGGCAGCCTTTCGGGTTCTCGTCAATCGGGGTACACAGGCACGTCAGAAGGAGCAGATCGTCCAGGCCGCCGAGCAGTTCCGCAAGGCCCTCCGCATTCAACGAGACGTCGAGGTGGCCCTCGAAGCGGCAGACATGCTAGTCGAGGCCGATCTGCGCCTCGAGCAAGCTCAGCTTTTCGCTCGGGCCGCGCTCCGCATCGACGACAAACACCCGGACGCTCACCTCCTGATGGCTCGTATCTTCGACAAACTCGAGGAGCGCGAACGGGCGCTCGAACATTACAACCAGGTTCTCGACATCCGGGAGGACGAGATGGCTCGACGTAGACGAAATGAGCTTCTCGACTCGTAGTCGAGCCCGTCCCCCCGGCATCCGCGTATGGATCGGACGAGGTCCGTCCATCCATGATCTGTGACGAAGGAGCCCTCATGGACAAATGCATCGGTATCGATCTCGGAACGACGAACTCGTGTGTGGCCGTCGTCGAAAACGGAACCCCGAAGGTCATTCCCAACAAGGGAGGCTACAAGACGACGCCCAGCATCGTAGCCATCACCGAATCGGGCCGGCGCCTCGTCGGGCAGATGGCCAAGCGCCAGGCCATCACCAACGCCCAACACACGATCTACGCCTCCAAGCGTCTGATCGGACGCCAATGGGGCTCGTCGGCCGTCCGTCACTGTATCGAGACGTGTCCCTACGAGATCGTCCCCGGCCCCCACGACGATGTCCGCGTCAAGCTGCGAGGCAAAGAATACAGTCTCCCCGAAATTTCGAGCATCATCCTCCAGGAGATGAAACTCGTCGCCGAGGAGCATCTGGGCGACGACCCCGAGCAGACCGTCGTGACGGTCCCGGCGTACTTCAACGACTCCCAGCGTCAGGCCACCAAAGACGCCGGCAAGATCGCCGGTCTCGACATCATTCGCATCATCAACGAGCCGACTGCTGCTGCCCTGGCTTACGGTTACGACGAGGACGTCGAGGCTACCGTCGCCATCTACGACCTCGGGGGAGGGACCTTCGACATTTCGATTCTCGACATCGGCCACGGCGTCTTCGACGTCCTCTCGACCGCGGGCGATACCTTTCTCGGGGGCGAAGACTTCGATGCCCGCATCATCGAACACCTGGCTTACGAGTTCGCTCGCGACCATCAGATCGACCTCCGCAAAGACGAGATGGCGCTGCAGCGGCTCCGAGACGCCGCCGAACAAGCCAAAATTGAACTCTCGTCGGTCGAGGAGACCGAAATCAGTCTCCCGTTCCTCTATACGCAGGATGACGGAGAGGCGTTGCATCTGCAGACGACGCTGACACGCGAGAAGCTCGAGGAGCTGGTAATCGATCTCATTCAGCGCACGACCAAGATCTGTGACGCCACCCTCCAGGAGGCCGGGTTGGGCCCGGAGGCAATCGACGACGTCATCCTCGTCGGCGGCATGACCCGCATGCCGCGCATCCAGGAGGAGGTCGAGGAGTTCTTCGGCACTAAACCCTCCAAAAAGGTCCATCCCGACGAGGTGGTCGGCATCGGAGCGGCCATCCAGGGCGACGCCCTCGTCAACGAGGACGAGGAGGACGTCCTGCTGCTGGACGTGACCCCTCACAGCCTCGGGATCATGGTCCACGGTGGAGGCTACGAGAAGCTCATCAAGAAAAACTCGACGATCCCGACCAGCGAGAGCCACATCTTTACAACCGTTCGCGACCATCAGACCTCCGTGAAAATCGTGGTCCTGCAGGGGGACGAAGAGGAGACCGAAGACAACGAACTGCTCGGCGAATTCGTACTCAGCGGGCTCCGGAGTGCCTCCGCCGGCGAGGTCGAGATCGAAGTCGAATTTTCCATCAGCGCCGACGGCATCGTCAGCGTCTCGGCGACCGATCTCGAGACCGGCAAAGAGCAGTCGATCACGGTGACGGCTTCGAGCAACCTCACCGAAGAAGAGATCGACCGCATGATCGAAGAGAACGAAGACTATCTGATGGAGGTCAAGCGGAGCGAAGAGATCGAGGAACTCCGCACGCAGATTCGTCGGACCATCCGTGAGATCAACAAGCTCGTCTCGGAGGTCGATGACATCGAGGGATCGAATTCGGAATTGCTACGAGAGGCCAAAGAACGCGCGGTGGAAGCCGTGCAGACGGCCGAGGACACCATCGATGACGCCAGCCTCGAGGAACTCGAGGAGACCGACGAGAAACTCAGTCGAGCCCTCGAAGCCTTTCGAGGTGTGTTTCAGCGCACTTGACGTCTGGTGTCGTCCCGACGTCGAAGGAGCGCCCCGGAGCTCGTCCGTCTACTGGTATACTGAAGGCGAGGTCGTGAGCGAGCACCTGCACTTCCGGGTTTCTCTAGACCCCGACAATCGGATCGGGTCGCTCCACCTCGTGTACGAGGATGATTCGTCATTTCTCGTAGAGAGGTCCTCGCTCGATGTATCCTCGTCGACGTGCCGGGAGAGAACGCTATGACTGGAGTCTCAGACCAAGCGGAACTGATCGAGACACTTCGAGAGACCAGGCGGGCGCTCGACGAAGAGGCATTCGTCGAGGCGCTCCAGCTTCTGGTTCGTATTCGCGACTGGGAGGTGCTCGACGCCGACGTCGACGCCCAGGTACAGGAGCTTCGGGCCGGACCGGGACAGGCCAACATAGAGGCCATTCGCAACTGGCTCGACGATACCATTGCCGAGCAGACGCGCGCCGACACCGACTCCGATGGTACGACGGACGACCCATCCGATTCCGGAGCCGACGTATTCGCCGACCTGGAAGAGATCTCCGATTCGCAGACGGATTTTTCGGCGAACGAACTCGTGCCGGCCACCGGCTCGCAAGAGACGTCGGAGGTCGACGCCGTGGACGTCGACGACGAGGACGATCTCGAGGCGCTCGAAGAGCCGATCGCCGATATCGAAGTGGCCTCGTCGGTTCACGACGAGGAGACACTCGACGAACCGCCGACCTCCGAGTCGGAGTCGCTCCCCCAGACTCAAACGCCGGAACCGGGAGCCTCCTCGCCTGCTCTCGACGATCTGGAGTTCGGCACGATTGACTCGACTCCCGAATCTTCCTCGACGGACTCCCACGAGTTGCCCCCTCGTCAACCGGAGGCGCCCGTCGACCCCTCCTCGTCTTCGCGCCCCCCGGAGGAAAGCGACGACTCGCCCCCCCGAGAGGGGAGTAATCCCTCCTCCTCTTCGGGATCTCCGGCAGGGAGCGACGATTCGCCCCACCGAGAGGAGAGTGCCCCCTCCCCGTCTTCATCCGACGACTCGCTCGAAGCCGAGGAACTACTCGGCGGCATGGACGACCTAGAGATGGACGAGCCCCCGTCCGACGAACCGGCACTTGGAACCGACTCCGACCACGACGGGGATGCCTTTCTCGAAGGTACCTCCGACGATGCTCTGAACGCCCATTCCACCGATACTTCCGAGAAGACCTCGTCCAGCTCCGCTACTCCCACTCCGAGTTCCCCCTCGACCACTCCCTCCGAGGAGGCATCTGCCGATTCCTCGGAGGGTGAGGCCATGGAGCTCTCTTTCGATGACTTCGAAGAGATCGACGATCTGGAGGGAGAAGCCTCCGACGACGACTTCGACCTGTCGTTTGGCCAAGACGACGTTCCCGCCGGCGATGCCGACGATTCTTTCGCCGAATCGGCCGAATTCGACGGGGGACGCCCGGACGACGGCGAGGAGGGGTTTTCGTTCGAGGAATTCGACGACACCGAACGGACCCCACCCCCCTCTTCATCCTCCGACGACGAGACACCCGTTCCCTCGTCCGACCGGGAGGAGGACATGGATCTCGGGATCTCGGACCCGATCGCGTCGCCGGACGCTTCGGAGTCGGTGGGGGACGACCTCGGCGATCTGGACATGAGCTTCGAGGGAGGAGCGCCGGATGAAGAGTCGGATTCCCTCGAGACCGATGACGACGAGGCGATGAGCGTTTCGTTCGACGAATTCGAGGGGACCGAACCCGGAGGGACCCCCCCTGAAGATGCGGCGGGGCTCGGGGAAGCAAGCGACGACGAAGAGCGAGAGGCGATCGACCTCGACATCGATGGACTCGAACCGGAGGACGAGGAAGACGACGAGCTCGGGGAAGCTGTTCAGGATGGGCCCGTCGAGCCCAAACAAGAAGAAGAGTCGGCTCCGCTTTTTGAACCGGGCTCGTCGGCCGACCTCGTCGATGGAGAACTCGAGGCATCGGAAGACTCCGAGCCGCGAACGCAGGAACCGGACGACGAACAAGCGCGATACCGCGCGAGCCATTCGAGCCTCGAGTCGATTGACGATTCACTCGAGGAGTCGTCCGAGACGAGCTCGGCCCGATCGCGCGAGGAGACGAATGAACAGCCCTCGAGCGAATCGGCCGACAACGAGTTTTTCGATCTGGCCGACTCGATCTCCGAACATTCCGACGAGAGCCAGGAGGGCGATCATCAAAAGCGCCAGTACCAGGGAGATCCGCTCGTCGAGATCGAAGACGACCTCGAGGACGGTTCGAGTGATGCGTTCGAATCGTCCGGGACGCTGGAGTCGGAGGCGTCCTCGGCGGACGTCGGGACAGAGGAGAGCGAGGCCGATCCTTCCAGTTCTGACACTCAAGTCCCCGGGCTGAATGCCGACCCCGTTGACGTCCCCGAAGCCAGCTCAGAACCCTCGAGCCATGTTCAGTCGGGCGCCTTTCGATTGCTCGACGAAGCCGAGCAGCTCATCGAATCCGACAATCACGAGTCGGCACGCGACCTCGTACAGTCGGTGCTCGAGCGCAATCCCGATAATCATCGCGCTCAAGAGATACTCAAGGGGATCGAAGAGGTACAGAGTTCGAGTCTGGCCGATCAACTGGGGTCACTCGAGGACGTTCCCACCCAAAACGTCGCCATGAGCGAGCTCGATCTCTCGGGCGCCGACCTCGACCACCGATGTGGCTACGTCCTCAGTCTGATCGATGGTCGCATCACCTTCGAGGACATCCTCGAAATCAGCTCGATGAGACGCCAGGAGACTCTCGAACTCCTCGTCGACATGCTGCGCGAGGACATCATCGACGTGCGGTAAACCCATGTCCGGATCGTGCCCCGCCCCTCGCCCTCTTTCCTTACGTCCACCAGCTCACGTGAGAATGAAGACGTCGTCGTCTCCGCTCTGTTCGTCGGGCTCGATGACGTCGGCAATCGCGACATTGTCGTAGCGCGATGCCGTCAGGTCGGCCCTGGGCTGGCCGTTGCGCTCGACGAGACGCACCTCCGGGCGAGTGGGGTCGTCGGAGGGAGACGGAGGATAGGTCACGACGGCGCGATCCCCCGTGTTGAGTTCGACGGTCGTGCCGACGGGATACGCCCCCATGACTGCTGTAAAGAGCTGGACGAGTGCTGGATCAAAATCGTCGCCCGCCCGTCGACGGATGAGATCCAGAGCTCGCTTCGGGCTTCGATCGCCCTCTCCCTTCAATCCCTGGGCGAGCAGATCGTACTGACGAGCCAGATCGACCATGCGATTGGCCGCGTGGACGTTCCGTTCTTTTTGATAGAAGGGATGGTCGACGGTCTCGTCCCAGGGAAGCGCTCGCTCGTAAGTCAGAAGCGATCGAAGGGCAGACGAAACCCGACCGTCGAGACGATCGAGCATCTTGGCGATGTCGCGTCGGTTGGCCGCGAAGATCTTGGTGGCCGAGACGTTCCGACCACTCTCCTGTCGTTTGGCCGAGATCCCTCGAAGACGGTCGAAATCCTGTGCAATCACGGCAGCTCCGAGATAGCTCGTCGTGCGAGCTGGGACGCCGAGCCGGTCACAGATCAACATCGAGTAGATAGACGCATGGACCGAATGGGTCGCGAGGCTCGGCGAAAGGACCTCGATCGGCGGGAGACTCAGAATGGTAAAATCGTTCTCTCGCAGTTGTTTGGCGACATTTTGAATGATGCGCTCGAGCGAATCGACCGAGGCATCGGACGGGTCTTCTTTCTGGATTCGCTGCTGAGCGTGGCGAACCTTGACCAACCATCGTACATAGAGATGAGAGACGTACATGTCTCGGGTGACATCACCCAGCGCTTCGGACACCGAGCGCCTGGGTTCGCCGAGTTCGAGGGTAATATGAAGAATGTCGACGCCCCCGATATGCTCGTCGTCATCCGCCTCGATGATGCGGTGCATCTCCTCGAGCATGCGCTCGAGATCATCGGTGGTCAGGCCTCGGCGAAACGTCACCCCGCGGAGCCGGACCTCCTCGAAGATATCTCGAAGTTCGCGCAGTCGCTTCTGGGACTGAAGAGGCAGTTGTATCTGGGTCTCGTCGACGATCACGAACTCTCCGCGTATCTGAAACGAGATCGCCTCCTGGGCTCGCTGGGTGAGCGCTTCGCGAAAGAAGCTCATGAACGTGTCGATGGCATCCTCGGTCTGCTCGTGGTCGACCTCGAAGATCGAGCCCACCTTGCAGAGTTTGTAGAGGAGATCGACGAAGGTGGTCCCGAACGTCTGGTCGTCGTCCGGATCGATGTCCTCGAATTGGCTGGAGGAGAGTCGTGAATCCGAGGGACCGATAGATGAATGGTGTGAACTCATGATGATCCACGTGGCGAGTCAATCGAGCCGATCAGCCGACGACGTCGACTACTTCCTCACAGGCGTCTCGGATGTCGCTGGGGACGAGCCAGTCGTCGGCGACTGAATCCAACATGTCGATGATGGGCGGGGTCGGCGCCTGGAGCAAGGCTCGGGCGATGGCTTCGGCCGTTTCTTTGCGCTCCTGATTGACGAATCCGCGTTTGCGAATGCGAATGTTCGATTCGAGCGCCTCGGCTGCCTTTTGGCCGCCGTGTTGAGCAAATGTAGTGACGAGCGTCTCGAGCTCGTCTCGAGGGATCTCCGAGAGCTCTCTATCGATATGAGGTTCGAGGACGCGCCTGGCATGCTGAGGGGCTCCCTCGTCGATACTCTCGATCGCGAGGGTGCGGAGCTCCGAGTTCAGGTGGTTCAGCAGCGGCACGACATACGTCCGAATCTCGCGAGGTTCTTCCCAGTGTCCCTGGAGGGCCTCGAGCACTCGTATCTTGACATCGGGATCGACCTGAAGTCGCAGGACGTCGAGCAAAAAGAGGCGCGTGCTCGGCATATTGTCGATCGCGATCTCGATGATGCGATCGATGATCGTATCCGTCAGTGACTCGAGGTGTTCCCCGATGACATTGAGTCCGGCCTTCCCGGCTCGCCGATCCAGATACTGAAAGATATCTTGCTGGACCTCATCCTCGATCTCGAAGGCCAGGAGTTCGACGAGACTGGCCGAAGCTTCGTCGAGTGCGAGTGCATCGAAGAGGTGGAGGATCGACTGACGGACGTCGGGATCTTCCGAAGCGATGCGTTCGACCAGCGAGTCGAGTCGCGGCCCGGTCATGCGATCTTCGACGATGGTCCGGAGGCGATCGGTGACTTCGGAGTCGAAATTGCCTCGCCACCGGTGCAGGGTCTTCAGCAAAGAGATGGACTCCCAGGGTTGATCGCCCTCGATCAGGCGGGTGAGGAGATTGGCCACGCGGTCGAACGCTCGCTCGCGGAGGGTCGACGAGGCCTGGCTCGAGGCCAAAATCGAGGCGAGTGCTTCCCCGTAGCGCTCTTCGAGTTCGTCGCCGCGCAACAGGTGCTGTTTGACCGCGTTGAGACGATCCTGATGCGCGGGTTTGAGGCTGAGGAGGTGATCGCTGCCCGACTCGATGCGTCGCTGTCGTTCGGCGTGTGTATCGACGTCGAGATCGAGTTTGGCATCGAGCGTCTCGCCTCCTCCGTCGTCGTCGCCTTCGAGGTCGGGATAGGCATCGAAGACCCGGTCGTAGAGTTGGCGGACGGCTTTTTTTTCTTCGGGACTGTCCCGCTGGCCGAGCTCGACGTCGAGTCCGGCCAGCCAGGCCAGCGACGCATCGAGAGCTTCGAATCCAATGTAATCGAAGTTTGCATCGATGAGCGCCGAGGCGGCATCGGGGCGATGATCGGAGGCCGCGGCGGCATCGTCACGGTCATCGTCGTCGAGATTCGTCCCCGCGACGATCTGTTCGAGAACCGATACGAGGTGTCTCAGCTCGCGCCGGTGAATACCCGCCATGAAGTAGAGTATGTAGACGCCGTCGCGATTGAGCGCGAAGCAGTAGTCGTCCGGCCGGGAGGTCTCCCAGATCACCTGGTCGGTCCCCATGAGATACGCTTCGTGGGCATCGATGCGGAGCGCGAGACGGTCGTTCATGTTGAAAAACGAATAGAAGGCGTCCTCGACGTTGTCGAGTGCTTCCTCGACGACGGGGTGTCCGGGAGGATATCCGCTGGAGCTGTCGACGAGTCGCTCGATCGCATCGAAACATCGTCGAGCGAGCCGGAGCTGCTCGCGCTTGTCGGTGCTGAGTTTCCCGCTCGAGGAGGTATCGCGAGAGTCGCGCCTCTGACGATTGGCCATGACAAACCCCCGTGGGGACATGAGAGGTATCTCCCCTCTCTCGACGAGGGGACTGGTGCATCGCGTCATCGGGATACTACCGGCTGGTCGGGAGTCTCGTAAAGGTTCAGACAACATCCACGAGGAGGAGGACGCCGATTGGAATCTCTCCTCGTCGCCTCACATCGAGCGACGAATGGATCGGTCCGCCTCCGGACCGACACGAATCGCCTCTGTTCGCCCGGTGTCTCAAGAACTCTCGACAGAGCGTGACGTCTCGGCGCCCGAATCTACCGGGAGCGGATCGCCGGTTGAAACCCCATTCGCCACTCGATACCGTGGCCCGCCGACGCAGCATGGTATCTCCCTCTGGACGTGACGTCACCTTGGAACATCTCGAACGCAACATCGCAATCGGCCTCGTACTGGGCGGTGTCATCTACGCCAGTATCTCCCTGTGGTCGGACGCCGAAAAATTGCTGGGCCACGCGGTCGACTTTCCACCCTGGGTCTTTCTGGGGGCACTGGTACTGACGCTCGTCAACTATGCTCTCCGCTTTGTGAAGTGGCACTGGTATCTCAAATATCTCGACATCTCCGTCCCCTGGACCGAGAGTGCCACGGCCTTCGTGGCCGGCATGGTCATGGCGGTGACCCCGGGCAAAGTCGGGGAGGTGCTCAAGAGCTTTCTGCTCAAGGAATCACGGGACATTTCGATTGCACGCACCGCGCCCATCGTCATCGCCGAGCGCGTCACCGATCTGTTGGGGATGATCGTCATCGCCGGGGTCGGAGTCGTGATTTTCGATTACGGACGCGCCGTTCTCGTATTGACTTTGATCGGTATCCTCCTCGGGCTCGTCCTGTTGCATCAGCGCGACTGGATGCTCGCGTGTCTCGACTGGATCGGCGATCTCCCCCTTGTCGGTCGGTTCCGATCGGGGCTCGAGGAGGCCTACGAGTCGATGTACGAGCTGGTCGGATGGCGCATTCTGGGGGGCACGACGATCTTGAGCGTCGTCGCCTGGTCGATGGAGGGCGTCGCATTGTTCTGGATCCTGCAGACCCTCGGCGCTGGCGATGTGAATCTGTACATGGCCTTTTTCATCTACTCCATCCCGACGATTGCCGGAGCCGTCAGCGGACTCCCCGGCGGACTCGGGGCGGCCGAGGCGGTGATGATCGGCCTGCTGTTCGGGGTGTTCGGCGTGTTCGACTCCAAATCGGTGGCGACACTGGCCACATACGTCATTCGATTCGCCACGCTCTGGTTTGGCGTGCTTCTGGGGCTCGTGGCCCTCGTCTACTATCGCACGAGGTACGGGGACGACGCCTCCTCGTCGTCGGCATGATGCGGGGGCATCCGCGACGCGCCCCCTGATGTTTTCGATGTCTCCGTGCTGGGAGATATCATCGCGATCCGTAGGAAACTTGTCACGGCATCACGTCTCTTGGAACGCTTCCGTACTTCCATGAGAGCGGCCTCGCCGGCCCATCGTCGAATGACTCTCTTTCGGGAGAAGCGAGGCGACCCGTTCACTCGGAGCTGAACCCACGGCTGACGAAGGCACTTCGTGCTGGACGGGGACTGGAAGTCGAGCGCCTCAACCTGTATGATGGCTTGTAGATACATGCGCTTCGAAGCGCAACAGAGGTATCGACGCCGCACCCCCGCTACAACGACGGGAGGACATCGTACCTGCACCGGATCGGAATGGGGGGGGAGTCACCGGGGGGAATCCGGCTAATGGATGGAAAGATCATCCGATACGAAACGAGGGCACCGATGGCAACGGCTCTGAAAACCTGCTCCGTTTGTGAGGAACAATTTCTCGTCAAAAATCCCGATCAAGTGAAGCGAGACGACGGGGAAGTTACCTATTTCTGCAGCGACACGTGTCGGGAGGAGGATCGCTCCCGTCGGGGGGCGGTCGTCTGCTCGAGCTGTGGCGAAGAGTTCGTTCCCAAATACGCCTATCAGCAGGGCGAAAAAGAGGGCGAAGCCGTGTATTTTTGCAGTATGGAGTGTCGACGGCCCGTCGCCTCCAAGCAGCGGCGTCGCAACGCTCGCGCCAAACGGGGGCCGATGCGCATTGCCGTCCTCAACCAAAAAGGAGGCACGGGCAAGACGACGACGAGTGTCTCCGTGGCCGCCGGCCTCGCTGAAGAGGGCCATCGCGTGCTCCTGATCGATCTCGACAGTCAGGGACAAATCGGGATCAGTCTCGGCGTCGATGCCGAAGATACCGTCTACGACCTGATCGTCGACGACAAGCCGCTCGACGAGACAGTCGTTCAGGCCCGTCCCAATCTCGATGTGCTCGTCGCCGACGAATCCCTGGCATCGGCCGAAATCTTCCTGGCACGCATGGAGGGCAACGCCGACAAGGTCTTGCGCAACAAGCTCCACGGGAATCTCGTCTACGAGTTCGTTCTCATCGACTGCGGGCCGAGTCTCTCTCTGCTGAACAAAAACGCCCTCATCTTTGCGGACCACCTCCTCGTTCCGGTGGCCTGTGACTTTTTGAGTCTCGTCGGAGTCAAACAGGTGCTGCAAACCCTGAAGCGCGTCAACCGGGAGCTGGTGCATTCGATCGACATTCTCGGAATTCTCCCGACCTTCTACGACATTCGCAACAATATCAGCGACGAGTCAATCAAGACCCTCAAGAGCCACTTTCACGACAAGGTTCTCCCGCCCATACGGGTCAACACTCGTCTCAAAGAAGCGCCCGGCGAAAACGAGACCATCTTTGAATACGCGCCCAACAGCCGAGGCGCCAAGGACTACCGCAAACTCGTCGAGTGGTTGATCGAACAGCGCGAGGAACATCTCCGAGCCGGGTGATCATGTCGACGTCGCGTGCGCTCCCCCTTTGCCTGATCACCATCACTCATCATCTCTCGAGACTCGGGTTGAAGGTGCCTCTTCCACGCCCCCGATCGGCTTCCAGATCTTTGCCAACGTGTCGTCGTCGAGGGTCGTTCGAGGGGAGACGAACAGCGTTGACTCCTTTCATGTTCCGATAGCACGGAATCGTATCGGGGCTCGAGCTCCCACGAACGTGTCCGTATCCTTCTCGGTTTCGTGTGACTCCGACAAAATTGACGCGTTACTTTCGGCCGTGTAGTATGGGAAGGCAACGTGTGTCGAAGACGATGGAAAACGTATTGGACGCGGTCGAGCCTCGTCTCTGAAGACGATTCGATGCCCGGAAGGATACGCCTGTCATGTTCCGAGTGAATATCTCACTGACCCACGTACTCTCTGTACTCGTTTTGGTGGGGACGACTCATCTGCTCGTCCGGGACAACTGCGTCAGTGATCAGAACCTCGAGAACAAGCTGCGCACGCAAGCCGAAGTATCGCTGCGGCGGGCGGCCGTGACGGCCGAGCAGGCCAAACAAATCGATCAGGCGGCTCTGGCCGAGAAGGCCGAAGTCTTCGCCGAGGATCTGAAAATATACAGGTACATGACCCTTCAGGCGCGCCCCGATCTGTACAAGTTTCTAAAAAAAGAAAAGTACTCGGACATCAGCGATTCGAACATTAAGAAGAAGCTCGGCGAAGCACGGAAACAACAGGATGATTTCGAGCTCTCGGCGGAGGACATCCGACACCTCGCCGTCTATGAACGCCTGCTGGTGGGCAAGTATCGATTCGACAACTGGCGAAAATCCACCCAGGGCAAACGCAACGTCGATCGCGGTCTGCTGAGTCGCCAACCCATCCAGCCCGATCTCGTCATGGCACTCGACAGCAATGGCATCGGCGTCGCGGCGCTGGGACAAGATCGCTATTCCTGGTTTGGACGCGACGTGGCCGAGACGCATTCGGGGGTCATCTCGACGATCGAGGACGCCAACAGTGATCCTCAACTCAACGTCCCGCGCACCGAGGTGTGGGAGTGGTCCTGGGGCGAAGGCGACGACAGGTCGCTGTACCAGGTGGCGATCGCTCCGATTCGTCCCTCGAAACAGGACGATCCCGCTGGCGCAATCGTGGTCGGATATTCCATCGATGACGGAACGGCCGAGAAAAACCAGCGTCTCTTCTCGGGGGTCACCACCGCCAAGAACAATACGAATGCAGATGCCCAGTCGGGCGCCACCCCCCAGGTTGCGTTCTTCCGGGGTTCCAACCTCCATGCTTCGACGGTTAGTACCGAGCGCGAGAGCGCGCTGGAGGGCGCCTTCTTTGACGGACTGAACATCCTCAAGGACGACAAGCCCGAACAGCTCGTGGAATTCCAGGTACAGGATCAGTCGTATATCGCGTTCGTCCGCTTCTTTCCGGGCCAGTTCGACGTCGATAAACCCGCTGGATTTGTCATCTTCACGGATGTCGATGACGTCACGGCCCCTGCCGAGACCATCATGAGCACCATGTACTGGTCCGGCGGCATCGTCCTCGTCATGGGGCTGCTCGTCCTCCTCCTGCTGTACTACCGGTTCATGAAGCCGCTGGCGAGCATCGAGGAGACCATCAGCGAAATCCTCGACGGCAACAAGGACGCGACCTTCGTCCTCGCCGGCGACCATCCGATCTTCTCCGAACTCGCTGAGAAATTGAACCGGATGAGCGCTTATCTGCAGGGCAAGCCCATGCCCGACGACGAGATGGACGAGGACTGGGGCTGGGGCGACGATCTCGACGGGGACCACGAAGCCGAGACCGACCCCGAGGCGACCGAATCACCGGATGTTCACGGCGTGGGCCTTGACATGGCCAGGGGCGACGACACGGCCGACGACGAGGAGATCTCCGGCGAGGACGACACCGACCGAAACGATCAGAGATAACGCGAGGCAGATACCGAGATGACACGACCAACTGTTCAAACCGGGCTCGACCAGATAGTCCACGACGCCGACGAGCGGCGTCGGCTCGAGGGAGCCGACATCGGCATGATCGTCAATCCAGCGAGTGTGACGAGTGATCTCGAACACGCCATCGACGCCTTCCTCGAGCGTGATCTCGAGATCGAGCGTCTCTTCGCCCCCGAACACGGGGTGCGAGGCGAAGCGCAGGAGATGGAGGCCGTCGATCAGACGCGCGATCCCATCTCGGGGCTGCCGGTCGTCAGCCTCTACGGTGACTCGATCGAGTCGCTCCAGCCCGAGCCCGGTCAGCTCGACGATCTCGACGTACTGATCGCCGATCTCCAGGACGTCGGGGCCCGCTACTACACGTACGCCTCGACGATCGGTTACGTCATGGAGATCTGCGGCGAGGTGGGCGTCGACGTCTGGGTGCTCGATCGTCCCAATCCCATCAACGGGACGGCCCTCGAGGGCAATGTCGTCCAGGAGGGGTGGCATTCGTTTGTCGGGACCCAGCCGATCGCCAACCGCCACGGCATGACGATGGGCGAGCTTACTCGCTATTTCGTCGAATACGGTGGATGGGAGTGCAACCTCCGAGTCGTCGAGATGGAAGGGTGGGAGCGCTCGATGTGGTTCGACGAGACGGGGCTCCCCTGGGTGATGCCCAGTCCCAACCTCACGACGCCCCAGACGGCCACCGTTTATCCCGGCCAATGTCTCCTGGAGGGGACGAATCTGAGCGAGGGTCGGGGCACGACGCGGCCCTTCGAGATCTTTGGTGCCCCCTGGATCGATGCTCCTCGGTTCAAGGCGAAGCTCGACAGCTTCGACCTGCCGGGGGTCGGCTTCCGTTCGACGTCGTTTCGCCCCATGTTCCAGACCTACGCCGGCGAAAGCTGTCGCGGCGCCCAGATTCACGTCCGCGATCGGGAGGCATACGACAGCCTCGCGACCGGACTGGCCGTCCTGTCGGCGGCGTACACGTGCTTCACGGACGATTTCGAGTGGCAGGACGACATCTACGAGTTTGTCGACGACCGACTCGCCATCGATCTTTTGCTCGGCGACGCTGACGTGCGCGACGCCATCGAAACAGAGACTCAGCCGGTTGATCTCGCTCGGGAGATGCGCCAATCACGCGACGACTTCGAAGAGAAGCGCGAGGCGTGCCTTCTCTACGAGTGATGGCGTTCATCTCTCATTGCGACGAGACGTAATAGTTGTGACGGAGCGAGATATCGGACTCTTCGGAGGGAGTTTCAATCCTCCTCACGTGTGTCACACCATCGTCACTCTCTGGACCCTCCAGACCCAGCCGGTCGACGAGGTCTGGTGGATCCCCACCTATCAACATGCGTTCGGCAAAGATCTCGCGCCCTACGGCGATCGGCGGCACATGTGTGAACTGGCGCTCGAGGAACTGGAACGCGTTTGCATTGCGGACATCGAGCGCGACATCGGCGGTGAGAGCCGTACCATCGATACCCTCGACGCCCTCGAAGGTCGCCATCCCGATACGCAATTTCATCTCGTCGTCGGGACAGACATCCTCGAGGAGACCGATCAGTGGAAACGCTGGGACGAGATCGAGCGTCGCGTGGAACTCGTCGTCGTCGGACGCTCCGGCCACAATGGCGCCGAGCGCAGCTCGAAGACCTTCGATTTCGAGCTGCCCGACGTCAGTTCCACGCGCACTCGAGAGGCCTTCCAGGACGACGATCGCGATTGGCTCGAGCACTGGATTCCCGACGACGTGCTCGACTACGCCCTCGAACACGGGCTCTACGATTGAACGCTCCGTGATCTCGTCGCATATCAGGTGTCTCACGTTATGTCGTCTCCCTCTTACGCCTCTCGTTCCTGGGTGATCGTCGGATGTGGTCGCATGGGGCGAGCCCTCGGATGGCTCGCTCACCGCCTCGACATCCCCGTCGAGGCCACCTGGAATCGCAGCCGCGAAGCAGCCGACGATCTCCCCGAGATGTCCGAGACCACGGAACACACGTGGGGCCGTCTGCCGGAAGCGCTCGAGTCGATGTCACTCGAACATACCGTCCTCTGGTTGACTGTCGTCGATGACGCGCTCGAGACGACCGCCGAGCAAATGGCCCCTCACATTGGGCCCAAGACCATTGGATTGCATACCTGTGGAAGTCGATCGGCCTCGGTGCTCCACGAGGCAGGGTGGCGCGGATCGGTCGGAAGCGTTCATCCTCTGTTGGCGATCACGGAACCCCGTCGAGCCGCCGACGAGATGGAGGAGGTCACCTGGACGATCGAGGGGGACGACGAGGCCGTCGACTACGCCCGATCGCTGCTCGTTGAGGGAATCGGCGCCCGAGTCGTCAAACTCGAACCGGGTGAGAGTGCGCTATACCACGCAAGCGCCTCCACGGCGGCCAATCTGCTGGTTGGCCTCCTCGACGTGGCCATCGAGATGGCCGAATCCGCCGGGCTCGAACGGCACCAGGCCCGCGAGATGCTGATTCCACTAGCTCGTTCCTCGCTGCACAACGCCGACGCCGACCCGCTCGACGAAGCGTTGAGCGGTCCGCTGGCCCGCGGCGATCGTGCCACTATCGAACGGCATCTCGCGGCACTGGACGAGCTCGACGCCGAACATGCGGACGATATCTACCGCATGCTGACGACGTGGACGCGGCGTCGACTCGCCGACGACGCCTTCGACGACAACGAGGATTGAGGCTCGAGGCGATGCTCATTCCCAGTCGTCGAGTTCTTCTCGAACGGTCTCGAGGCGGGCTCGTACCGTCTCGCGACGGAGATTGTAGTAGAGTCCCCCGCCCAGCACGATCAGTCCCGCCAGCACTAGAAAAAAGGCGGCCCACTTCCGGTCCTGGACGCCGAGCCGAAACATGTTGAATAGAACGTCGCCGACGAGAAACGTCGTCCCGAGATAGAGATAACTCCGGATGCGCAGGAGGATGCCGCCGACGATCCCGGCGATCGAGAGGCCCGCCAGCGCCAGGACGTCGATCAGTTCATAGAGGGCGACCAGCTCCCAGGCGTTCGACAGATAGATCGCCGCACAACCCGCGATGCGCAAGCCGTTACGCCCCGTCGGCGAGAGGGCCTCGCGATAGAGGCGGGCGAAGATCAGAAGCGTCAGTCCGACGGGGAGCGCCCAGAGGAGGGGACTCATCCATCCGAACTCGAGCCAGGCGCGTAGGACCTCGAGGTTGCAGAAGATACCTGCGGGGATGTAGAGCCCGCGTCGATTGAAATGCCAGCCGAGCAGGACGTAGAAGACACTCGAGGTCGCCAGGAGTCCGTTCGGAAAGACTTCAGGGTGCCAGAACCCAAAGAGAAGAGCCATCCAGGGGAGGGCGAGTCCGACGCGGAGGGTCACGCGACGCCAGATGTCCCGGCCGGCCCGCTCGAGCGCCGTCTCGAAGGCCAAAAATCCCGAACCGAGTACCAGCATCATCCAGGAGTCGTGCTCGACGGTCCCGACCCCCATGCGCACTCGAATATAGGCGTAGAGCCCGAAGAGCCCGGCCGCTCCGAGATACGCCGGCCATTCGCGCCCGCTCTCGACGGGTTCCCAGCTCCAGAGCACCGTGGTGCCTCCCAGCGCGCCAATCGCCAGACCGTGCGTGAGCGTCGAGGAGGCGAGCGCCCACTCGGGTTGAACCCCGAAACCGAGCAGCGGGACGAGAAGAACCATCCAGACGAAGCCGACTCGGCGATAGATGGTGCTCACTCTCGGAGGCTCCCGAGCCGCTCCGGAGTTATCGAGAGAGACCGATGTCCACCATCCGGCGATCTTCCATCCACAAGCGGCCAGCGTCGCGCTCCCGGCCAGCAGGAGGACCTGAGCCCCCAGCGCGCCCGACGACAGGGGAGCCGACAGGAGTGAAGTCACCATCAGCATCAACGCTGCCGTCATCACGAACATGTCTGCGCCATCGTACGGCGAGGGCCCCGCAATCAAAAGAGCCAGTGCGGCGAGCGAGACTGCGATGCCTCCCGCTACGATCGACTCGGTCAGCGCCGTGATGAGGACGAGGAGAATCGCGACGATCTGGACGGCTCTCCAGAGATCGGCGTGACGACGGAGTGGTGTTTGGAGACTCCACCCCTCCGATACGACCTCCGTCGTGGCCTCGCGAGTCGGGCCACTTTTGTCGACATCGGGGCCGAGTCGCCAGAGGAGCACGAGGCCCGAGCCAATCGCGCCCATCGCCCATATTGAGGGCGCCGACAGCCACGGTTCGCCCCAGCTGAGACTCCAGGCTCCCCCCCAAAGAGGCCAGGTGAGCCCAACGGCGAGAAGCGCGCCCAGGTGCCGGAGGCGGTGCAATCGGAGATAGCCGGCCACATAAAGGGGCAAGACGATCGCGAATGCCGAACATTGCCCGGCCTGCTCGGCGAGAGAGAGTCGCCAGCTCGTCACTTCGACGGCCCATGCACTCACGTGGGCCGCCGTCCAGAGGGGAAGCGTTCCGAGCAGCATGACGGCGACAATCGTCGAGATGAGGGGGCGATAGAAATCGAGGGTCTCCTCCCGCTCGCGACCACCGAACCACCGGGCGAGGCCATCCAGCAGCCCGAGCAGGACGAGCCATCCCGTGGCGATCCCCAGGGTGACCGACAACCACCATCCCTCGACGCCGCCGATCGTCCTCGCCGCGGCGGGAAAGGCGGCGATCGACAGGAAGGAAGCCACCACGACGGCCGAAGCCGCGTTGGGCCGGCGAATCTGATCGAGTGCGAGCGGTACGAGAGCAGCGGCGACTCCAAGCCCGCTGATGTCGCTCGACAGCGCCAGTCGCCCCAGACTCACGACCGCCGCAGCCGACGCCACCACGAGAAAGGCGACGCGAGCCGTGCGAGCGAGTGAAGCCAGAGGGGGCGACGTCTCCAGTGATTCGGAGGCCTCCTCTCGCGGCTGCCGAGACGAGCCGATCGAGTCGGTGAACAGGAGCAATCCCTCGTAGCCGAGCGCGGCGGCGGCGAGAGCATACGTCCAGTCGTGAGCACTATTGACCTCGATCCAGCAGATCGCGACTCCGAAGACGGCGATCACCAACACGATCGGTCCCACTCGGTCGCTTCGACGGTCGTAGACGCGACGCACGCCCATCGCCCCGACGGCGGCCGCCATCAGCCCCAACGTGTGAGCGGACCACCAGGGGGTATGGCCCATGGGCCACGTCTCGGACGAGGGAACGTGGGAGGTGCCGGCGAAGACGTAGCATGCCAGAGCCGAGACGACGGATGCGGCGAGTCCCCATCGAGCCCATCCCATCCAGAGTCCTCGGTGATGGCGAGCCAGATCGTCGAGAGCCCATCCCGGACTCTCCGGCCAGAGCGATCCCCAGAGAGAAGAATCGTTTTTCTGGGGCGAGTCTTCGTCGGCGTCGTCCCGTGTCGATTCGTCTTCGGAGTCGTCGTCTCGACGTGCGTCGTGCCGATCGCGCAGCCATCCGGCCACGCCATCGGCGCCCAGCGTCAGGAGCGCCCAGAGAGTGGGGACGGCCAAAAGCTGGAGGTCGAGCGTCTCGCGCGTCCAGCCGACTACGAAGCCCGACCAGCCAATTCCGGCGGCAACGATCGCCAGCCAGTGATAGCCGGAGCGAAGTCGCAGATAGAGGAGCCCGTAGAGGAGGGGAATCCCCGCGAGGACGCCTTCGACGAGTGGGGGCGGGGGATTGTAGGTCGTCTGTAGCCACACCCGAGTGTCGATCAAGAGCCAGATCGGGAGCGAGACGACTGCGATCGCCGACGCCGTCCCCCCGGCGATGCGCCAGTAGAGGTGGCGACGCTCCGACATCGAGTCCGTCGACGACGAAGCCAGCCCCCATTCGATCGCCATCCAGCCCACTGCACATCCCACGATGATCGGCACCGTAAACGCCCCCGTCTGCGGCGGGGCGACGAGGATCGCACTCGACGCCAGTGCCGCCATCCAGGCCGAATACTTCGCCGGTCGGCGTATCTGATCGACGGCGAGCGGCAGAAGAGAGAAGACGGCGATCCAGACCCTCGTTCGGGGGCCGAGTCCTTCCCAGGCGATCATGACGCCGATGACGGCGGCGAGCGCCGACGTGCCGACGAACACGTAGCTCGAGAGGCGCTCGAGGTGCCCCCACGTCTCCCCGTCGATCGACCACTTCGAGCGCGTCTCGTCGTCATCGGGTCCATCGGGGATCAGCGCGAGGAGAGACTCTTGCGCGAGCGCGACGCCGGTCGTCGCCAGTAAGAGAGCTTCCGCCTCCGACAGCCAGTCTCCGTACGGAAGCGACATCCAAGAGGCCCCGAGCGCCAGGAGCGTTCCGGCGAGCAGGCCCGGCCCGATGCGAGAGTGTTCGAGCCCCTGGAGCGCCCGGATGGCGACGATGATCATGACGCCCCCCGCCATCAGTCGAGGGGGAAGGCGCAGGGTTGGGAGGGCGACGGCGCCGACAATCAGGCACGCGGCCGAGAGCCCATAGCGGCGGAGTGGCGCGCGCCAGAGCGGCTCGGCGGACTCGGAGGGGGGCTGCCCGAAACGTCCGCGCCTCGATTCGACGTTTCGTCCCGTATCGGCGAGGCGATAGGCGAGTTCGAAGAGCCCCAGCACGCCGATCGCCCCGACCATGACACCGCGATCGCTGGAGCTCGGCGAGACGAGCTGCTTGAGGCCATATCCCCAGAGCGCCGTCGACCCGATCAGCACCAGCGGCGTGAGGTGGCTCAGCCAACGATATCCGGTGCGGCGGGTCTCGACGAGGAGCACGCCTCCATAGAGGGTGACCGAGACGTAGGCTGCCATCCAGAGAGGCTCGGGCGACCAGTCGGGGAGCTGGTTCCAGACGGAACCGTTCGCCAGACACAGAGCCACGAGGGGCGCGACGGCCAGCGAGGTATCGCCCCAGACCGACGCCAGCATGTCGTTGCGCGGCTCGGCCCACATGCTGGCGGTGAGCAATGTCGCTGCGAGGGCGACGAGCGCAACCAACGAAATGGCGATGGGCGTCGACGGCAATCCATCGAGTACTGCCAGCCACGACATCGAGACGAAGAGGGGCGTCAGTCCCACCCAGGCGACGGCGAAGGCGGAGCCGAGATAGGCGACGAGGGGCCAGGCGGTGACGACGGCGAGCCCGTGAGCCAGCAAACTGTAGGTCGGAGCGGCGGCTGCCCAGATGCCAGTCGACGAGCCGATCGCGAGCAGGGGCACGAGTCCTCCGAGGACGATCCCGATCATCGCGAGCGGCCGTAGAGCGTCGGCCGCTGCTGGTTGCTCCTCCCGCGTGATGTTCAGCCGATAGACGAGCCATCCAACGTAGGGAGCGGCCCAGAGTCCATGACGGGCAGCGACGAGGTCGGGGCCGAGCAGAGCCACGGGCAGGAGACCGTCGAGCGTGCGCAACATGCCAGCCCAGACGAACGCCCCGCCGATATGGAGGGCGGCCTCGGCCCGTGATCCGAGCGTTCGCACCCGGTGAGCGGCGATCGTGGCGAAGAGAGCGGCCCCGAGGTGGGCGACCGGGGGCTCGAGTCCCGCGCCGATACCGAGGGCACCGAGAGTCAGACCCGAGACGGCGGCCCATCCGCGATCGCGAGCTCCTCCGGCGTGGAGTTCGGCGAGCGACATCCCGGCGAGGGCGGCCAGTGATCCGAGCCAGGGCACCACCTCCGACCATACGTTCGACTGATCGAAATGAACGGCGGCGACGAGGAGGGCGAGGAGGGCGAATACTCCGGTCGGCACGAGATGATGGAACCAGAGGGTGAGTCGACGCGGCCACGCTCGCTCTCCTTCGCTTCGAGCCATCACCTGATAGCAATGAAGCCACACGAGCGCGAATCCCACGTGGAGAGCGACGAGGTGAGACGCCCACTGCGTCGAGGGCAATCCCGATATTCCACCCACGACGACCAGGAGTCCCATCGGCGCGAGTCTCCAGAGCAGCGGAACATCGACGTCGTCGGTCGAGAGTGGAACCTGTACCCCCCAGCCGAGCGCCGTTGCTCCGACGACGGCTGCCCCACCCCAGAGGGGCGTGTCGCGGATGATGGCCCCGGACGCCGACGCCGTAATGCCGACGAGTCCGAATCCGATGAGCCAGAAGGCGCGTCCCGCGGATTGCTCCGGAAAGGCTCGAGAGAGATAACGCCCGAAGCTCGCGAATCCGCCCGAGGCACTCGCCAGAAGGCCAAACGTCACGAGGTGACGGCCGAGCGACGAAATCGAGGCCCAGACGGTCGAGAGTAGATAGATACCGCCCGAAAGCACCAGAAACGCGCCGAGCACGTAATACCAGTGTCCGATCAAAAAGGGACGGAGGGCATCTGCCCAGAGGGAAGCGCCCTCGGTATCGGGAGCGTCGACACTCGGATCGAGCTCCTCATCGGAGATCGGTTCGGCCTCTGAAGACAGAGAGGGCGAGTCGGCCTCGTCGCCCCCGTCTGTCGAGTCGGGCATTCGAGTCGTTGGAGCGCCCCCGTCGTCGGCGGCTGCCTCGAGCGGGGAATCCTCGTCGATGGTGGCCTCGCCGTCATGCTCCGAGTCGCCCTCCTCGGTTGAGCGCAGCGCATCCGGATCGGTGAGGGCGTCGCGCGAGGAGGAGGTTTCATTCGATGGTGAGGACATCGAAAGATTCTTTTCTCGAGACGATGGAGGCTCGTCCTCGGGATCGTCGGAGACACGAGACGGGACCGACGCGTCGTCGAGCCCCTCCTGGCTCGCCTCCGTCCGTGAGG
Source organism: Bradymonadaceae bacterium (assembly GCA_028274765.1). Taxonomy (GTDB): domain Bacteria; phylum Myxococcota_A; class Bradymonadia; order Bradymonadales; family Bradymonadaceae; genus CAJXPB01. Next base: position 8,584 of record JAQCND010000291.1, on the reverse strand, counting down.
GCGATGCAGGTAATTCGTCCCGGCTGGATGGAGAGGTCTCGGCCGCTTCGGCTTCGGGAGGAGGGGGGGCGTTGGACGTCGAGAGAGGACGGTGTGAATCCGAAGCCTCTGCGTGCCGAGACGGTTCGGGGGATTCGGGCGGCTCTGCCTGATGGTTCTTGCGGGGGGAGACCGAGTCGGTGTCGAGTTTCGGCTCGTCCTTGGCCCAGGGCAGTTCGAGCTGCGGGGAGGGGCTCTCTTCGTCCCTGCGTTCGGGCTTGGTCGTCTCGACCGGCGGAGCGGCACCGTCGATCGCCGACCATTCGCGTCGGAGATCGGCAATCGCATCGAAATGAGGCTCGAGAAAGGCGTCGCGCTCATCGTCGGCAATCTCACGCTCGGACGCCCAGTCGAACCAGGACTCGATGGCATATTGCCGTTTAGCGATCGCCCGGCGAAGCTCGCGTCGTCTCATCTCCGCCGATGGCGCTTCGGCGAGGGAATGTCCGCATCGAGGGCAATAATCGAGTGACTCGACGTCTCGGGGACGATAAGTGTCGAGGACTGTCTCACACGTCGGGCACCGCTCCAGAGATACGCGCTCGGAGGTGGGTAATGTTGATGAGGCCCCCGATGACGGGTTGTCGGAGGGATCGTCGGAGGGAGGGGCCTGCCCGTTTGGCGCAGAAGCCCGTCCGGAGGTCGACTCGGAGGCGGTCGCATCCGCTGTCGGCGCAGACGTCTCTCGAGAGTCCGCCGATTCGGCCGTTGCGTCTTCGACCGCCGAACGACTCGCCTGTCGGGAGGGCGAACGATACGTCTCGATGGCCCCCCAGGTGAGAGTGGCACCTATCGCCAACAGTAGCCCACTTCCCACCCAGAGGTTGATGGAGGCCTCCGAGGACATGAAGGCGGTCGTCAGAAGCATCCCTCCGACGATCGCCAGCAGCACGCCGGGTCCCCCGAGACACCCGAGTGTCAGCCAGGCGCCGCATCCATCCGATGCTTCGCCGGTAGCGTCTCCTCTACGGGTCGGAGGCGAGGTCGAGGTCGAATCGTCGTCCATGATGGCGCGAAATCAGAGGAGTAGAGAGCCAGGGAGCGTGGGGCGACATTCGAGTCGGCGGGTTCGACGGAAGGTTAGCACGGGAACCGGGAGGGATTAATATCGAGGATTGTCCGGTCGAAGCGTCTTCTCTACAACAGTTGTGGGGGCTTCGGGCGTGAGCTCGATGGGGGGCTTCGAGGATATTCGTGATCTTCGGAATGGGTATGGCACACTCATGAGCGACTGGTTACGAAGATGGGTAGGGCGTCTCGACGCCCTCGACGTCCGATGGCGGAGTATCGTGCTCATCGGATCGTTTCTGATCGGACTCACGGCGCTCATGGCTGGAGCGGAGGTCACGGAGCGTGCCGGAATTTCGGAGGCGAGTTTCCTGACCAAGGTGTATTATACGCTCGGGCTCTTCATGTTCGGCGGACTCGACCTCGGGGTTCCCCGGGGCGATCCTTTCTTTGCCCAAGTCATGCTATGGGTCGCCTATTTTGCCTGTCCCGCTGTGACGACCGCCGCCGTCGTCGAGTCGGCGATTCGTTTTCTCGACGTGCCACGCTTCGAGGAGGCGATGGAGGACCACATCGTCGTCGCCGGGGGCGGGGTACTCACGGACATCTACCTGAATGCCATCGCCGACGAAGTCGAGTCTCAAATTCTACTGGTGACTCGGGACGAGGAACGGGAACCTGTCACCGATCTCCAGCATCGGCATCGCGTGACGTGCCTCCAGGCCGACATGACCAATCCCGAGGCTCTCGAGTCGCTCCATTTGCCTCGAGCCCGAGAAATCATGCTCGTCACGGGGGATGATTTCCAGAACCTCGAGATCATGCAGACGATTCACGACGAGCTCGGGAGGCCCGAGTTGGATCGACGCGTTCACACCCACGTCTCGAATCTCCTATTGCTCCGCAACATCAAGAGCGAAACCATCGAGAGCACCAATATCGCCTCGATGTTCAACGCCCACCGCCAGGCGGCCGAGGATCTGGTCGAACAGCAAATCGATGCGGATTTTCAGTCGACCGAGGCCGTCGATCAGCTCGTGCTGGCGGGATTTGGGCGCTTCGGTCAGTCGCTTCTCTGGGCGCTGCACGAAGAGGTCGACGAGGAGTTCGATCGCGTCGTGCTGGTCGATCGCGAGGTCCATCGGACGTTTCGCCGCTTCCGTCGCCACGTCGAGTGGGAGCCTCGTCGCGAATACGAGCTCGAGCAAGTCGAGGGCGACATCACCGATCCCGGAACGTGGGACGACGTCAAAAACCGCGTCCGGCCCGAGCCCGAGCCCGTCTTCGTGCTCAGCTCCGACGAGGATACGAGCAACATGCAGGCGGCCCTCTGGCTGACCAGTGAATACGGCGAGGCCAGCATCTACGCCCGAACACTTCATCACTGGCATTTCGCCGACAAGCTAGCCGAGGCGAAACACTTTCACAATCAAAACATCGACGAACTCACCCGACACGCCATCCGCAAACAGTCCGACGTGGTCGACGAACGCTCGAGTCCTCACGAGCGGTCCACTCGGCGTTCGGTGTCGTCTTCGTCTGGACTTGCGTCATCCTGATCGATATGCGTCGAGGGCTATTCACTCGGAGGGCTCGAGCCTCCCCGATCTTCGCGATCGCCGACCCTCTCCAGCGGAGTTTGGCGCGAGCTTGACGCCCCCTGTCGTGTGACTACATACAGATGCGCCGAAGTCGAACTGCCACGTACGCTCCTCCCTCCGTCTCGGATGGAGCGGAGCGTCTGACTCGGGGGATGTCACATACATCGGAATAATGAGGTGGATGGACGATGTTCAGACTTGGCGGTTCGAGCAAGACGGCGACGTGCCCATGCCTCCATCTCCGTCGAGCACGGCACGAATCATGTCGATTGTGTAAGTGCATTCGAGATTCGAGACACACAAAGAGGCTCATGGCATCCGACAACGATTCGACGCCCTCCTCCGACGACAAAACGACGTCCGCCTCGACATCATCGGGTGAGTCGAGCATCGTCGTCGACGATGTCACCAAGACGTACGGCGACTTCCGGGCCCTCGATCGCATCAACTTTTCGGTCGAACCGGGCGAGATCGTCGGGTTTCTGGGTCCCAACGGGGCCGGCAAGACGACGACGATGAAGATTCTCACCTCATTCATGTCGGCGACCGAGGGGACGGCTCGCGTCGCTGGCTACGACGTCCACGAATCCCCCGAGCAGGTCCGGCGGGAGACGGGCTATCTGCCCGAAAACGTCCCGCTCTACGAGGACATGATCACGCACGATTACCTCGAGTTCGTCGCCTCTATTCGGGGCGTGCCCGCCGGTGAGTGTCAGGAACACATCGAACGTGTCGTCGAGCTGACGGGGCTCGAGGACGTCATCCACCGCGAGATCTTGGAACTTTCCAAGGGATACCGCCAGCGCGTCGGACTCGCCCAGGCGATCATCCACCAGCCCGACGTCATCATTCTCGACGAACCGACCACGGGTCTGGATCCCAACCAGATCGTCGAGATCCGAGACGTCATCACCGGCATCGGGCGAGACCGGACGATCATCCTCTCGACTCACATCCTCCAGGAAGTCTCGGCGGTGTGCGACCGCGTGATCATCGTCAACGAGGGGGAGATCGTCGCCGACGATCAACTGGAGGCCCTCGAGGAGGCCGTCGCCGCCTCCGAGCCCGGCCTCCGTGTGACGTTCGGCGACACGGATGACCCGGACAAGCTGCGGTCGTTTCTCGGGGAGCTCGAGGGGGTCGGGGACGTCATCGAGGAGGCGGGACGTCGGCAGGCACACGTCTTTCGCCTCGACACCGACGACGAAACCTCCGTGCGACGAGCTCTGTTTCGCGCCGAGGCCGATCACAATTACGGACTCAAGGGCGTCAGTCGCGCCGAACCTTCGCTCGAGGATATCTTTCGAGTCTACACCGAGGGCTCGACCGAAGAGGCCCGAGAGGCTTCATAGAGGACGAGACTCCGGACGTCTTCGAGGATCATCTAGTTGTCTAGCTCGATGGGATAGACGACATGCTCAGCAACATCGGCTACGTGCTCAAAAAGGAGCTGGGGAGCTACTTCAACTCGGCTGTCGCCTACATCGTGGTCATTCTCTTTCTGTTGATCACGGGGGCGCTCTTCTGGCTCAATTACTTCCAGCAGATCAACGCCCTCTCGCTGCGGAGCTTCTTCTCGCAGGCTCCCCTCTTTTTGGCCTTTTTTGCGCCCGCCATCACGATGCGGCTGTTCGCCGAGGAGAAGCGCATGGGGACACTGGAGCTTTTGATGACGATGCCCCTGCGGGATGTCGAGATCGTGATGGGCAAGTTTCTCGCCGCCGTGTCGCTGCTGACGGTCGTCTTCGTCATGACGCTCCCTTATCCGATCACGCTCTCGTTTCTCGGCGATCTCGACTGGGGGGCTGTCGCCTCCGGCTATCTCGGATTGCTGCTGTTGGGCGGGACTTACTCGGCCATCGGGTTGATGGCCTCGAGCTGGACGCGCGACCAGGTCGTCTCCATTCTCGTCGCCTTCTCGATCTGTTTCTTCCTCTATCTGATCGACCAGCTGGTTGGCGAACCGACGGGTGCAATGGCACGGATAGTCGACTACATCTCGACCAACTCTCACTTCAACAACCTCGCTCGCGGCGTCATCGATATTCGGGACGTCTTCTACTACCTCTCGGTGACCGCGGTCGCGCTGTTGATCACGCAGGTCAGTGTCGCCTCGCGACGGTGGTGACCTCGAGGTCTCCGACCGAGCACTCGTCTCTGTCAGATCGACTCGACTGAGAGATACCCCTACGAGACATGGCTGACGATTCGGCATCACGAGACGTAAGTCGCAGACGACAATGGATCAGCGGAACCAACGCCGTGACCATCGTGATCGCGGCCATCGGCATTGCGTTCGTCTCGAACGCCATGCTGAGCCAGGTGTCGACCCTGCGGCTCGATCTGACTGAAAACAACATTTACACCCTCTCCGAGGCGAGCCGCGAGGTCGTCCAGAACCTGGATCGACCCGTCCAGGTCAAGGCCTTCGTCTCCTCGGACATGCCCCCACCGCATCATACACTCCGCCGACGGCTCAAGGATCTACTCACCGAATATCGCGCCGAGTCGGGGGGCAAACTCTCCTTCGAGGTTATCGCCCCCGGCGACGACAAGCAGACCGAAAAGGCTGCCAAGGGGTACGGCTGCGAGAAGGTCGGGATCGGCCAGCGCGGCGAAGACAAGGTCTCACTCCGCGCCGTCTACAAGTGCATCGCTTTCGTTCAGGGCGACAACCAGGAGGTCATCAAGGATCTCAAGACGGGACAGGGCCGCTCGCGGAGCAACTTCGAGTACGAGTTCACCAAGTCACTGATGAACCTCACCGATCGCGAGCCGCGCCGCGTCGGCTTCGTCGCCGGCTTTGGGGGCCCCGCCGACCAGCGGGGCTTCATGCGGCAAATTTCGCCAGTCTTTCAGCGTCTCTACGGCGATCTGATCAAGCCCACGAAGGTCGATCTCTCGAACACCACCGAGGTCCCTCAGGACGTCTCGGCGCTCGTCGTGCTCAATCCCAACAAAGAGTTTTCGGACAAGGCGAAGTTCGTCCTCGACCAGTTTCTCCAGCAGGGCGGAAGCGTCGGCTGGTATCAGTCCGCCACCGGAGTCGATCAGCAAATGAAGCGAAAGATGCGTCGTCAAATGGGGCGCAACAAGCAACTTCCGGATGTACGCAAGCCTTTGAATCCGGGGCTGCACGACTTCTTCGCCGAATACGGGCTCGAGCTCCGTCAGGATCTCGTCCTCGACCGCGAAAACGCCCTGGCGATGGGGATGACGATGACCCAGCGAGGACTCGCCCGCATCAGCAATCCGGCCGCCTTCACGATCTCGAATCTCGACACGAGTCTCCCCTTCACGCGTGACTTCAGTACGCTCGCTCTCCCGGCTCCCTCGAGTATCCAGATTCGGGCAGCGGCTCGCGACAACGAGACCCTCGAGGTCTTCGAAGTCATGAAGACGGCCGACACGGCCCGGCGCCGACCGGAGGCGCCGACCTCGCTCGGCTATCAGACGCTTCGACAGCCCACCGAGAATGAAAAGAAAGGCCCCTTCGTGGTGGCGGCCGCCCTCCAGGGGAGTCTGCCGAGCTACTACGACGACCACTCCCTGCCCCAAGGCGTCTCGCAAGACCAGGTCGAACAGGACGCGTCCTCGAATGGACGACTGCTGGTCATCGGAAGTGGCAACTTCTATCGACCCGTCCAGAGCGTCGGGTACAGCCAGCGGCTCGCCTCGATGGGCGGGCAGTTCTTTGTCAGCAGCATCGAATGGCTCGTCCAGGACAGCTCGCTCATGCAGATTCGGGGCAAGTCTCGCCCCCGTCTGATCGGCGACGTCCCGACCGCCATCAAGCGGCAGATTCAGTTCATCAACATCGCCTGTGTCCCCGCTCTCTTTGCGCTCATTGGACTCTTCATGATGTTCCGGCGTCGCAAACGGCGCGAGAGCCTGCGCTGGCGCGACTCGGACGACCCCTGACCCCAGCGACTCGACCGCCCCCCGGCAGCGTGGCCGAGGGATTCCCCTTGCTCGAGCTATATCGCACGACTCTCGTCGAGATCTGTCTCAGTCGGAGGCATGATGAAACGCAACACGATCATCGCGCTCGTCGTACTGACCGTACTCACCGGGATCTACTTCGTCACGCGTGAGTCTCCCAAACGCACGGTCGACTCACCGCTGACCCTCGACAAGGTCGATGGTCTGAGCCGCATCGAAATCACGCCTGCTCCTGAGAAAAATGGCAGCGATGACGGCGACTCGAACGAAGCGAACGAAGCCCAGAAGCAGGACTCCGGGACTCGACCCACCCTCGTGGCTCTCGAGAAACGGAACGGCGCGTGGCGTCTGACCCAGCCGGTCGAGAGTCCCGTCGCCGATGACGTGGGCGAGACCATCCAGAAGGCGTTTGGGCGCACGATTCGCACCGACGATCTTGAGCTGAGCCCGGACAACGCTTCCGATTACAAGGTGGACGACGAGACCGGCGTGACCCTCGCCCTCTACGGAGAGAGCACGTCGAAGCCCGTCCACGAGATCGTCGTCGGTCAACAGATGAGCGTGTCGGGCACCGGCGTCGAGCGAACTTACATTCGACAGTCCGGTCGCGATGCAATCTATCGCGCTCAAGTGGCCATCGGCGACTTCGTGCGTCAAAAGGTCGACGAGATCCGGAGCCAAACTATTCTCGACCTCGACGAGACCTCGATTGCCACACTCCAGATCGAGCAACGCGACGGGCCGACCATCGTCCTCGACAAACGCGACAAGTCGTGGTCGATTGGCAAACCCGAGGTCGACTTCGAGGCCGATGGTAGCGAAATCGAGAGCATCGTCGGGGCGCTGGCGTCGCTGAACGCCTCGGGGTTTGCCCCCGACGCAAAACTGTCGGAGCTCGGACTCGACAAGCCAGCCGCGACCGTGACGGTCTCGACGGGCGACGGCGAATCAACCCTCCTGCTCGGCCGCGTCGAGGGGCAGAAAGAACCAACCTACTACGTCAAAAAGCCCGATCAGCCCTTTCGATACGAGCTCAGCACGTATACCGGGAAGAAACTCGACGCCCGTCTGAGCGATATCCGCTCGAAGACACCTCGCACCTTCGACAAGAGCGGCATCACTCGCGTGGAGTTCGCCGGCGAGGAGGGCATCGTCGTCGAGAAGGGCGACGACGGAAACTGGACGATCGCCCGCCCCGAGACCGACAAAGAGCTCAACGACTCGAAACTCGACAAACATCTCGACACCCTCGCCGAACTTCGGGTCAAGGGATTTCCCGACATCGAGGCCGAAGAGGCGGGGCTCGATCGCGGCGGGCAGAAGGTCGTGGCCCGGACCGAAGACGACACCTACATGGCGATTGTCGGTGACGAAGTCGAGGAGAGCGACGACCGGTACGTCAAGTTCGGGGACCGATCCGAGCTCTTTACGGTCTCCAAGTACACGGCCGACAAGCTGATGCCCTCGGTCGATGACCTGACCGGCGACTCCAAGCCCACCCGAGGCCCTGGCAAAGGGGTCGGTCAAGGGATGGGCAAAGGGATGGGCAAGGGCATGGGTAAGATGAAAAAGATGCGGATGATGAAGAAACTCAAACAACAAATGCGCCGACGCCAGCAGGGACAGTGACATGAGAGGGCTCACTTTCGGCTTCGTGATGGATCCCCTCGACGGGCTCATCCTCGACGAGGACACCACGTTTGCCTTCATGCTCGCCGCCCAAGAACACGGGCATCGACTCTTCTATATCCGCCCCGAAGACCTGTACGCCGACCACAGCACGGCACGGGCGCCCATCTACCCCTGCGAGGTGCAGCGCGTCGAAGGCGATCACTACGAGCTCGGTGAGCCCGAGACGGTCGATCTCGGCGAGCTCGATTGCATCTTCATGCGCAAGGATCCGCCCTTTGATGTCGACTATCTGCACGCCTCGCACCTGCTGGAGCTCGCCCAGAACCAGGGCACCTTCGTCCTCAACGACCCGACGGGCCTGC
>JAQCND010000245.1 GCA_028274765.1 Bradymonadaceae bacterium | reverse complement strand
CAGCTCGTAGGTCTGAATCTCGGTTATCTATCGATGGGAGGTTTCCAGCTCGACGACGAGGCTGCCGTAGTCCCCCTCGACCGAGCGTTCGGGAATGTATCCCTCGAGGTAGTCCGCTCCCTCCTCTTCGAGCCAGGTGAGCACGGCCGGCTTCAGGGCGGGCAGACCATCGGAGCGCAGGCCACGCCCTGGAATGATGCGGGCAAACCGCTCCCCCTCTCGCCAGCACTGATCCACGAAGGGGGCGAGCCGTCCCAGGGCCTCCTCGACCGTATCGCCCCGTAGATTCAATTCCGGGACGGGCCACGATTCGGCCCACGTCTCGAACCGATCGCGCATGGCTCGCTGATCGGCGTCGAGAGGCGAGACGCGCTTGAGCCCATCGCCCTCCTTGTCGAGGATGGGGGTGACGAAATCGGGACCTGTCGACGAGTCGTCGTCCGAGGACTCGCGCTCGAAAAAGGTCTCGGGGTCGGGGGGATCCTGGGAGCGCCGATTCGACTCGCCGTCGAGCGGATCGACATCGTCCATGGCCTGCTCGAACTGACGTTCCTCTCGACGATGTCGACGCTGGAGTTCGGTGCGAGCGGCTTCATCGGAGGTCGTCGACGAGGAGGATCGAGATGGCTCTCGATGGGACTCTTCGTGTCGCGACTCTTCTCGCCGACCGGGGGCATCCGAGTCGTCGTCCGACGCGTCGAACTTGCGGCGCTTCATGTCCTCGGGCGAGAGATCGTCGACGGCCGCTTCGAGACGATCGTGAGGATCTCGTCCCTCCCCTTTGGACTCTGCCTCGTCTGACGCTGAAGACGGGCGCGGCATGGGGCGTTCCTCGGTCAATTCCCCCTTCATGGCCTCGCCGAGCGACGTCTGATCGTCGTCGGGGGAGGCGCCGTCGAACTTGCGGCGCTCCATCTCCTCGCGGGACAGTTCGTCGACTGCGTCGCGGAATCGCTCTGCGCCTCCCTTGGCGGGAGCCTGCTCGTCGGAGTCCGCCCCCTCGCCCTCGACGGGCGACGACCCGGTCTCGTCGTCGGCCTCGTACGTGTCGGCATCGACGTCGAGTCCCTCGAGTTGTTCGGCCATCGACGTCGAAGAAGAGGGGGTGCGGCGCGAATCCTCGTCGCTCGTATCGTCAGTCGACATGAGACGTACTCTCTACTTTGGGAGTCGACACACGGAAGCGGGACGCTCGAGTCGGACGTGCCTCGATCAGCGGACTCGGGCGACCGCTCGCTCACTCGTCTTCGCCATCCTCGCTTTTGCGGAGGGGCTCGGGCTTCTCGGGTTTCTGGTATGTGTCATCCAGTTTCACTCGCACGAGTCCCGCCCGTTCGAATCGCGTGGCGGGGTATTCGAATTGCACGGAGGAGACCTCCTTACCGGGGGATTCGAACAGAGACATGTCTTCGATCGTCTTCGAGGGTTGGATCGTCTTGGAGTCGGTCACCCATCCCGGCACCTTGTCGCTCGACTTGAACGTCACGCGACTGACGGCCTCGTCGTCGGCATAGAGCGCCTCGGTCCGCCGACCAGAGAGCGCCGAGTGGCCGGGGTCGTACGTGATGGCTTCGTCCGTCTCGTTGGTAATTTTGTACTTCACCCGAAAGAGAGGGTTGGCGCTGTACCCCTTGCCCTTCTCCGGGTGCTTGGTTTCGATGTAAGCATGTTCGGCCGACGTCACTTTCAAGGTCACGCCCTCGATTTCGGCCGCTTCCCCCACCGAATAGACATCGGGCCCCTTGGGTTCATTGTATTCGTACGAGAATCGAAACAAAACGGGAAGATTGCCCCGATGCATCGAGGGCGGGACGCTGAAGATGAGTTCGGCCTGCTCGGCCTCGGGCACTTCGTACAGCATGCGGTCGCGGATGGTCTCACTGGGTTTGATCGGGGTCGGCTGAGTGATCTGGCCCTTGGCGTGCCCCTTTTCGAGAAAGACCCCCTTGATGGGCGACTTCGACTTCGGCGGAAGGGGCTTGTCGCCCTCGGGAGCGGGATAGAGCAGCGGAGAGGTCGCCTCCGTCATCCGTTCGGTGCCGTGGGTCGGCGAGTACATGAATTGATCTTTACCCTTGTTGGTGAACGCGACGTCGAGCGCCAACACGGGTTCGTCGTACTCGTAGGTTTGGCCGTCCTCGACGACTTCGAGATATCGCACCTCAGACGACTCGACCGCGATCTCGATGCCGCCGGTCTGAACGGCCTGACCGACCTCTGACACCTTGGGTTTCTTCTGGCAGCCCGCGATGATCAACAGTCCCAGACAGAGTACTCCGACGCCGGGCCAGAGGCGAGACCAGTCGCGATGAACCGTCAACATACGTCGAATCGAGGGCGTCATAAATCAGCAACCGAGTTGTTGAGGATGGAATCTCCAACGGAATTGATATGCATGCCATCATACAATACCTTCCTTGTTCTATCACACGATCCTCGAATGGAAAACGATACGGGGAGACGCCCGAGGGCAATCGCATGTGAATATTTGGTCCCTCGTGGTCGCCTTCGCTTCCCTCCATTCCAAGGAGACGCTCGCCGATTTGCCAGCAAGCCGCTCACTTCGAGGAAGTGAACGGCCTCGCCGACCTGGAACGCTTGAGGACGAGTGATCGGGCGAACACACCACACGATCGAAGAGCTTGGCAAAATGATACGCCGAATGGAATGCTCATTCGATCGCCTTAGCCCGGGGCCGGGCGATCTTGTCATCGCTGGAGGTTTCGCCTACGTTATGAGGCGTCTGGCGATTCGATATCTCTTCCATCCAGCATGCTCACGATACTCATGGCAGACAACTATCGACCTCCACGTACGCCGTCGGTCGATCAGGTCGGCGTCGAGGAACGAGCGGCCAAATACGAGGCCCGCAGCATCAAGACCGACTCCAAGGTCGAGGGCCTGAAGCTGATCATCTCGATGCTCGATTTGACGACCCTCGAGGGCAACGACACGCCCGGCAAGGTCCGGATGCTCTGTCGCAAGGCCCGCAATCCACTCGAGGAGCGCGAGGACTGCCCGTCGGTCGGAGCCGTCTGCGTCTATCCGAGCCTCGTTCCCGTCGCCATCGAAGAGGTCGGCGACACCGACATCAACGTCGCGTCGGTGGCCACATACTTTCCGAGCGGTCAGGCTCCCCTCGACGAGAAACTCGAGGACGTCGAGGACGCCGTCGAGGCCGGCGCCGACGAGGTCGACATCGTCATCAATCGGGGCGCCTTCCTGTCGGGCCGCTACAGCGAGGTTTACGAGGAGATCAAAGCGGCCCGCGAGACGGCGGGCGACGCCCATCTGAAGGTCATCCTCGAGACCGGCGAGCTCGAGACCTACGACAACGTCCGGCTCGCCAGCCAGATCGCCATCGATGCCGGCGCCGACTTCATCAAGACCTCGACCGGCAAGATCAAACCCGCCGCGACGATGCCGGTGACGCTGGTGATGCTCGAGACGATTCGCGACCACTACTTGAAGACCGGCGACAAGGTCGGCATGAAGGCCGCCGGCGGCATTCGCAAATCCAAAAAATCGCTCCGCTACCTCGCGATGCTCAAGGAGGTCCTCGGCGACGAGTGGCTGACCCCCGAGCTTTTTCGGTTCGGTGCCTCGTCGCTTCTCAACAACATCCTCCTGCAGATCGAGAAGGAGCGCACCGGTCGCTACCACTCGGAGCGGTATCTGAGTATCTCTTGAGGTAGTCGTCGATGTGTTGAGTCTTTGAGTCTTTGAGTTGGCGTCGACTTCTCGGAGAGAATACGATGGAATGAGACGCCAGCTAAACACAAATTGCCGGTGTCTCACGAGTTGGTTGTCTACGACGAACGAAGCGAGGAGGTGCTCGGCACGATAGGACGACCAGCACCGCGTTCGACTCGAGCAGCGACCGGCGCGACGCCCCTACAAACAGCACAAATGTCCTATTGATTGGTTTTTTGCCCTTCGCAATGTTTGTCTGAGAGCTCGAGGGACGTGCTTGGCCACACTCGCAAGCTGGCGCCTCCATTTGCGCGAATTCACACAGCCGCTCTCCGCCCACTCAAAGACTTGAAAACCCAACGGCTCAAAAACTTGTTGACGAGTTAATCAGCCCCCATCAAACAAGAGCCAACCACCATGAATCGCCCCACCGACGTCCGCGAACTGCTCTTCGGCGACACGTGGGAGTACTCGCCGGCTCCGCAATCGGCGGATTTTGCCGATTATCGCGACCAATACGGTCACTTTATCGATGGCGAATTCGTCGAGGACGACGAGTACTTCGAGTCGGTCAACCCCGCCACCGAGGAGACGCTCGCCGAATTCGCCCTCGCCGACGCATCGACCGTCGACCGGGCCGTCGACGCGGCGCGCGACGCCTATGAGACGTGGCAGCAGACGCCGCCCTCGGAGCGCGCCAAGTACATCTTTCGGATCGGGCGGATGATCAAAGAGAAGTCCCGCGAGATCGCCGTCCTCGAGTCGATGGACGGCGGTAAACCAATCCGGGAGTCGCGCGACATCGACATCCCGCTGGCAGCGGCGCACTTCTTTCACTACGCCGGATGGGCCGACAAGCTCGAATACGCCTTTCCCGGGGCCGAAGCCTCCTCGATCGGGGTCTGCGGGCAGGTCATCCCCTGGAACTTCCCGCTGTTGATGGCGGCCTGGAAGATCGCACCGGCGCTGGCGACTGGCAATACGGTCGTCATCAAACCCGCCGAGACGACGCCGCTGACGGCGATGAAACTCGCCGAGATCGTCCAGGAGGCCGGACTTCCGCCGGGCGTGGTCAACATCGTCACCGGCGCCGGCGACACCGGATCGGCCATCGTCGAGCACCCGGATGTCGACAAGGTCGCCTTCACCGGCTCGACCCAGGTCGGCAAGGTCATCCAGCGCGCCGTCGCCGGCACCGACAAGCGCCTGACGCTGGAGCTGGGCGGCAAGGGCTCGAACATCGTCTTCGACGACGCCCCCATCGATCAGGCCGTCGAGGGCATCATCAACGGGATCTACTTCAACCAGGGCCACGTCTGCTGTGCCGGGTCGCGGCTGCTGGTCCAGGAAAACGTCCACGACGAGGTCGTCGCCAAACTCCAGCACCGCATGGAGACGCTCCGCGTCGGCGCCCCCCTCGACAAAAATACCGACGTCGGGGCGATCAACTCCAAACAGCAGCTCGACAAGATCACCGACCTCGTCGAGGCGGGCGTCGAAGAGGGATGCGAGCTCTATCAGCCCTCTTGCGAGATGCCCGACACCGGATATTTCTTCGAGCCGACCTTCTTTACGAACGTCACGCCCTCGAACCGCATCGCCCAGGAGGAGATCTTCGGGCCGGTGCTGTCGGTGATGACGTTCCGCACGCCGGACGAGGCGGTTCGCAAGGCCAACAACACGCCCTACGGACTGGCCTGCGGCGTTTGGACCGACAAGGGGAGCAAGCTCTTCAACGTCGCCGGCGAGCTCGACTGCGGCGTCGTTTGGGGCAACACCTACAACCAGTTCGACCCCGGCTCGCCGTTTGGCGGCTACAAGGAGAGCGGATTCGGCCGCGAGGGCGGACGCCAGGGCCTGCTGGCCTATCTGGAGCTCGACGAGACCTGAACGTCGAGCCCCCGATGAGACACGAGCCATCGTTTCCATCGATTATCACTGACGACGGACGCACGCATCCATGAGTGACGATTCCGAGACTGTAACGACGCCCCCCGACACCTCGCCGGACGAGGAGGCGAGCGCCGAGACGGAGGCGTCGACCTCGACCGACGACAGTGGCTCCCCCGACGAGCCGACCGCTTCGCCTCCGGAGACGACCGGTGATTCGCCGGCCTCGGAGTCCGGTTCGTCCAACGGAAGCCCGGCGCCCGAGGGGCGTCTCTCCATCTACAAGACGTACAAGCTCTACATCGACGGCCAGTTTCCACGCACGGAGAGTGGCCGCTACCTGCAACCCGAAGATTCGGAGGGCGACTTCGTGGCGAACATCTGTCGAGCCTCCCGCAAAGACTTCCGAGACGCCGTCGTCGCCGCCCGCGAGACCCTCGACGGCTGGTCCGGCCGCTCGGCCTTCAATCGAGGCCAGATTTTGTACCGCATGGCCGAGATGCTCGAGGGACGGCGCCACGGCTTCGAAAAACAGCTGATGGACTTCGCCAACTACTCCGAGGCCGAGGCCCGCGAGGAGGTCGGCACGGCCATCGATCGCCTCGTCTGGTACGCCGGCTGGGCCGACAAGTTCGAACAGGTCTTCGGCTCGATCAATCCGGTCAGCTCGCCGCACTTCAACTTCACCACGCCCGAGCCGACCGGGGTCGTCGCCGTCTTCACGCCGCGCAACGCCCCGCTTCTGGGGCTGGTCTCGGCCATTGCGCCGCTAATCGTCTCCGGCAACGCCGTCATCGCCGTCGTCGACAACGAGGCGCCGATGCTGGCGATGGAGTTCGCCGAGGTCCTCAACAACAGCGATCTTCCCGGCGGCGTGATCAACATTCTGACGGGACTGCGCTCGGAGCTGGCCGGTCACGTCGGGGGGCACCGCGACGTCGACGGCGTCATCGCCTACGGCGCCAGCGACGAGGAGGAGGAGCTGCTCGGGGTCGAGGGGGCCGAAAACGTCAAGCGGACCAAGTTCGCCGACGACCCCGACGACTGGACCTCCGACGACTGCCAGAGTCCCTATCGCATCATGCCCTTCGTGGAATTCAAGACCAATTGGCATCCAGTTGGGGTGTAAACCATGCGCAATTTCCCGGCCCACTTCTGGCAGAATTTCCAGGAGCTCAAAGACGAGACGGCGCTTCGCGTCGTCGGTGCCGACGGATCGATCGAGGAGCCGACCTACTGGGAGTGGACGCGCAAGGTCCAGCGCATCGCTGTCGCCTTGCTGGAGTCGGGCTTCGAGGTCGGGACGCGCGTCGGTCTCATCGCGCCCGACAGTCGGCCCTGGCTCGATGTCGCCTGGGGTGTGTGGCTGGCCGGGGGATGTCTCGTCCCCATCGATCCCGATCTCGATCGCAAGTCGATCCTCCGATGTCTCGGTCGGAGCGGGGCGCGATGGATCGTCGTTCAGACCCCCTCCGAGTACCACCGCATCCGCGGACAGGGCGCCTCGCTTCCCGATGGACTCGAATGGTTGATCCTGGAGACAGGTGACGAGTCGACGCCCGGCGGGACCACGACGCTCGGCGAGTACTCCGAACAGGGACGCTCGCTGGTCGCCCGGGGTCGGGTCGACGATCTCGGCGAACACATCTACGGCATCGACGCTGACTCGCCGGCCCTGGTGCTGTTCGACGATCCCCCCGGCGACGATCCGCACGGTGCGTTCTACACGGGCCGAGACATGGCGAACATGCTCTCGTATCTGGGCCGAAGTCTCCCGCTCGAGCCCGGCGATCGGCCCGCGCCGTTGACGTCGTTCGGTCACCCGCTCGCCTGGCTCTTTGCTGCCGCCGCTACGCTTCGGGGCATCCCGCTGGCCGTCGACGCCACGCCCGGGGCGCTCGACGATCACATGGACACGCTCGAGCCCACGCATCTGCTCTGTCGCGAGGAATATCTGCTCGACAAGACCGCAGACTGGCGCGACCGGGTCGAGGACTCCGACCAGCTCGACGCATCGGAGGGCTCGCAGTTCGGATTGTCGACGCTACTCGGCCAGGTGGGCGAACGGGCCGCCAATCGGCTGTTTTTCCGTCCGTTTCGGCGCCAATTCGGCGGTGAGCTCGAGTCGATCTTCTTGCTCGGCGAGACGCTCCCCGACGACGTCGAGTCGGTGCTCGATTCCAATGACATCGCCGTGCTCGACGTCTACGGCCATCCCGAGTGCGGCATCAGCCACCTCGAACAGCCCGGCTCCCAGAAGCCGGGCGCCATCGGGAGTCCCATCGAGGGATACGCGTGCCGCATCGACGACGACGAGGGAAGCGACGTCGGCGAAATCCTGATCCGAAGCGACGTCCTATTCGAGGATTACTGGGACGGAACCGGCCCCAAATACATCGACGACGACGGCTGGCTCCATACCGGGGACAACGGTCGCATCGAGAACGGCCAGCTCCATCGGGTCGACGAGCCTCGACAGACGTCGACGGATCACTCCACCTCGTAGATTTCGCCTTCTCGCGCGAAGGTCAATCCGACCTCGTCCTCGAGTTCCCAGGCGTCGTCGGGAAGGTGGACGATGCGCATCTTGTCGCGGATCGAGGCGGGCAGGTCGGCCAGCTTGTGCAGATCCGTGTGAGCGGGCCCGGGGCTGGTCTCGTGCAAAATGAGATCGCAATCCTCGAGCCACTCGATCAAATCGGGATCGAACGCCGTATCGCAGGAGTAGCCGAGCGTCGTGCTGTCAGTCTCGATGCGGAGGGCCGCCGTTGGAATGTGGTGGGTTGTTCGACGCGTCGTCATGTTGAACGGACCGATCGCCTCCTCGACGCCCCACACGAACTCGTGGAGGTCGTAGTAGTCCCCCGGCCCGAGGCTCCGGTATTCCTCGCCATTCCACGTTTGGCCCAGTGACACCTCCAACCGTCGATCCCACAGGACATCCGCCACCTCGCGGGTCGTGTAGAGATCGAGCGTCTCGTCGGTGACATAGCGGCGATACGCCAGCGTCATCTCCAGGCCGTTGACGTGATCGCCGTGGAGGTGCGTGATCACGAGGCCGTCGAGATCGTCGACGTCGAGCGTCCCGCCGTCGTGTTGAAACCCGTGTTCGCCGAGCGCGCGTCGATAGCTGTCGGGACAGTCGATGCCGAGGACGAAATCGCCCTGTCGCACCAGAAAGTGAGTGCCCCAGTGGCGCTGGGAGAAGGCGTTGCCGACTCCACTGGTCAAAACGTCAAAAGACATGATGTCGCGGGGAGGTTGGGGATCGGAGTGCGTGGATTCAGCTCGTCGATAGCTGAGACAACGGACTCTCGTTGTCGGATACGAGTTCCCACCATGTAAAACCCGCCACGGCGAGCGCCCAGACGTACATCGTCCACTGCTCCCAGGCATGGCTGGTCACCCGGAGCCACCAGTGGGCTGGTCCCCAGATGGGGAGCACCAGTAGCGCGAGCCGCCAAGGGGGCCATCGCGAGGCCAGGTAGGCCAGCGCCGGGAGCGTCATGACATACGAATAGGGCGTCAGGCGGGGCGAACAAAAGACGGCGGCACAGGCGAATATCCAGAGCGATTCGGGTCGTCGCCACGCGATCACTCCGGCCCCGATAGCTGCGGTCCCGACGGCGACGGGCCAGAGTTGCCACATGATCGCCGTCTCCTCGGTGCGCAGGAGATTG
The DNA here is from genome assembly GCA_028274765.1 of Bradymonadaceae bacterium. Lineage (GTDB taxonomy): Bacteria > Myxococcota_A > Bradymonadia > Bradymonadales > Bradymonadaceae > CAJXPB01. Next base: position 744 of record JAQCND010000245.1, on the reverse strand, counting down.
CCTCGCACCTCCGTCAGGCGTTGCGACCAGGCTCGAGCCAGCTCGATATCGACCGCCGTCAGGGCGACGGGAAGGGCCAATCCGGCTCCGAAGGCGGCCAGAAGCGACCATCGTCGACGACCGAGCAGGGCGAGTCCAGCGGGAGCCGCCCAGGTGGGTTTGAAGGTGATGGCGAGCCCGGCGAGCCCGCAGACGAGTCTCGAACGCCACGGGCGCTCTCGGTCGTCGGAGGCCCAGACGACGCCGAGCAACGCGCCGAGCAACAGAATCGGGATGTTGCCAACATACAGCGCGACGGCGACGGGCCCGAACAGGAGCGTGACGGCTACGAGGAGGGCGCGAGAGCATGCGAGTTTGAATCGGTCCGCCAGGTAGGCGATCGAACCGACGAGTGTGACACTCGACGCCAGGAGATGGCCGACCGAGGCCACGCGAGCGGAGACGTACTGCAGCGGGGCGATCAGATAGAGGACGCCCGGAAGATAGTGGAACGGATAGCCCTCGAATCGGGGCGAGAGGGCGATGTCCGTAGTGTAGGGATTGCCGCCGGCCGCGAAGACGTCGGCGGCCGCCAGATAGGCAGTGACGTCGGTGGGCACGACGCTCGACATCCGCCGGTAGAGTTCCGCGCCCATCAGAGCGAATACGAGTATCATTCCCGTCCAATGGACGAGGCGCGAGTTGAGTTCGTGGGGGGAACGTCGTGACACGCTTCGACCTCTGTGTGTCGATCGAACCACCCCG
>JAQCND010000233.1 GCA_028274765.1 Bradymonadaceae bacterium | reverse complement strand
ATCCACACGGCGTCGAGCCTCCTCGAACATCAGGGGTTGAGGTTTGCCGAGCACCTCGAATCGAGGGCGTCGATCGGGAAAGCGATCGGCGAGGATACTCTCGAGAAGTTTGGCGACGCTTCCCGACGCAAACCCCCACGCATCGAGATCTCGCTGGTAGAAGAGATCCGAATTGGGCAGGAGCAGCTCGACGCGATCGCGTCGTTCGAAGGCGCGGATCAAACGGGTCAGCACGGCATTGATCGTCTCGCGAAACGAGTACCCCGCGTCGTCGGCCAGAACGAGTACCTCGAAGGTCTCTTCTCGGGGATCAACGATGTTGCCCCCGGCTTTTCGGACACAATCGTGAGCATCCCCGGGGCCGAGCACAGCACACGAACTCCCCTTCCACCCGTGGCGCTCGAAGTACGGGACCAGAAGTTCGATCGCAGTGAGGACGCGTTCGGGGTTGATGGCGAGCCCAACCTCTCGGTACATGCGGGTGGCCGAGCCCGATGTCCGCGACGCATCGTTGGTGACGACACAATACGGCACGGAGCGTTCGTTGAGATGTTCGATGCCGGCTTCGGCTCCGGGATATGTGCCGGTCGCATGCACCAGCACCCCATAGGCATCGAGCAACAGAGCATCGTAGCGACGAGTCAGTTCGAGGAATGTCGTCTCGGGAGGACGGGATTGCATGGAATTGTACAACCTCTTGTGGGAGCATTCGCGTCTTCGGGCTTCGGTCCCAGAGTAGGAGGCGGTTCGGTTCCGTCAACGAGTCATCGAGGTCTCGAGGGTCTCGCGATAGGTGGCGAGCCGCTCGATGGCGTGGGTGACACATTCATCTGGGAGGAGTCCCACCTCGAGCAAGTCGAACTGGTGTTGGACCCGGCGAATCAGTCTCGACGTCGGGAGCACGACGCGATCGAGTATGCGCTCGATGTCGTCGAGCCTCAGAGAGGTGTCTTGAATCATCTCGACCAGTTGGGTGACTCGCCGTTGAGTGAGCCGACGATCGTCGGCGCGCATTTGCTCGAGCACCGAGAGTAGCGAGTCGAGGATATTCTGGCGGCTCGCAAACGTCGCGAGGCCATAGTAGCCTGTATCGAAAAGCACACCCAGGGTCCAGAGTTCGAGCGTGGAGGCCACGTGGGCTTCGGAGATGTTAATCTCTCCGTTCGAGATGTCGAGGCGATGAGAGATTGTCTCGGTCACAAGTTGCTCGAAAGAAGGATTGTCGAAGCGGCAAAGATCGGAGACGTCCGAGGTCTCGAGGCGTTCGAGTACGGTGTCGAGATAGGACGCATGGGCCCGCTGGACCTCGCCGTCGGCCAGTGTCGTCGATGTCGAATCAGACGGAGAAGAGGCATCGGGAGCATCGAGGGCCGGCTCGTCCTCTCCGGGGAGGCGAGACGCGAGCTGGTCTTTCCCTGCTCGAAGATAGCGGATCATCGTGACGACGAGTCCACGACTCTGGAGTTCCAGACTCTCCCAGCGAGGCTCGTTCCCCGTCGTGAGATCGGATAACGAGGGCGGGCTCGGCTCGCGCCTACCTCGAGACGAAGTATTGGCCGAGACGTCTCGAGTCTCTGCGGTGGACGCCTCGCTCGATCGGGAATTCATCTTCATCTGATCCGTCATTTGATCCATGGGACCCGTCCTCGCGATCGTTTGAATCGAGATCTGTACACGAATAGCACAGCTTCTCGACGTACCTGCCTTACTTCAATCATGCGATCAGTCGTATCCTATCGCACGTATACGTCGGTGTCTAGCTGGTTCGACACGGAGGGCAGGGCGATCTGCATAAGGCATTCCCCACTGCGAGCGTGAGCCGGCTGGAAGCCCACTTCCGGAGGACGTACAGGGGCGCTCCGAAGCCGGGCCTTCCGGATCGACTCGATATCGGTTCG
>JAQCND010000220.1 GCA_028274765.1 Bradymonadaceae bacterium | reverse complement strand
AATTTTGATTTCTGATTATGGTCGGTGAAGTCTACTAAATCTTCTCCTAGAGCTCGAGTGGCATGAATTGCAGAGTTCTGGCTTTGAAAATCAGATGCGTCTAGGTTAGTTATTATCTTCGAGTATATCGTATAATACAGTTTATCCGATTCCGATTTGCGGACAAAATTTGATACGCTTTTAGCGATTTTTTTGCCGCTTTCTGTTGACCATGAGAGGGACTTTATCTCAGTCTTTATAGCTCCTTTGAGCTCCTCAGTGTAATTACTGTCTATTTCAGAGAAGGAACTTTTAATTAACCCGCATTTCTCACGAGAAAGTAGAATCGGGCGGCGGGATCTGGTAAAAGGTCTGTGGACGCAAACACTTACACCAGATGCCCGGACCGCCCGATGGATACACACTGTAACTCAGACAAGCTCGATTTCCAATCCTGTGGCAGCCGCAAGGTCACAGCTCGTTTCGACGGGGGGCACATCACCTCGGACGCCGGCGTCTTGCTGCTCCGCGAGCTGGAGCGACGCTTCGGGCTGATCGAGCGCCTGGCCGAATGTTTCGACGACCACCGCGATCCCGACTACGTCGAGCACACTGTCGAGGAGCTGCTACGCCAGCGCATCTTCGGGCTCCTGCTCGGCTACGAAGCCATCAGCGACCATGACGAGCTGCGTCGGGATTCGGCCCTCGCCGTCGCCTGCGGCAAGACCCATCCCGAGGGGAGCGAGCGCCGTCAGCCTGCTGATGAGGGCATTCCGCTGGCCGGTAAGTCGACGTTGAATCGCCTCGAACTCGGCGTCCAGGGGCATAAGGAGCATCGCTACAAGTCGATCGTCGGAGATCTCGATCAGATCCAGAGTCTCCTGATCGATCTGTGGCTCGACCATCTCGACGGACCTCCAAAGCGAGTGCTGCTCGATCTGGATGCCACCGACATCGACCTCCACGGCGACCAGGAGGATCGGTTCTACCACGGCTACTACGGCGACTACTGCTACTTGCCGCTGTATATCTTTGCTGGTGACTGGCTGCTCAGCTCGTGGCTTCGCTTCGCGGGCCAGGATGAGTCGGCGGGATGTCTGGCCCCTCTGGAGGTGATGGTCGATCGCTTGCGCGACCGATACCCCGAGACGGACGTGATCGTCCGAGCCGACTCGGGCTTTGCTCGAGAGCGACTGATGCGATGGTGTCGAGGCCGCGATCTCGACTACGTGCTCGGCATGGCCACCAACCCGCGATTGCGAAAGCGAATCGAAGAGCCTCTCGAAGAGGCTCAAAAAGCCTTCGAGCCCGAATCGGGCGAGCCGGTGCGTCGATTCGTCGACTTCGAGTATACGACCCTCGATAGCTGGTCGGAGACACGTCGGATCGTCGCCAAGGTCGAATACCTCCAGCGAGGGCCGAACCCCCGATTCGTCGTGACGTCTCTGGAGGACGATGCGTGGGCGCCTCGCCCCCTGTATGAGAAGCTGTACTGCGGCCGGAGCGAGATGGAGAATCGTATCAAGGAGTGCCAGCTCGATCTGTACGCCGACCAGGCCAGCACCCAGTGGCGAGCCTCCAACCAGCTCCGGGTCTACTGGTCGTCGTTTGCGTATCTGTTCATCTGTCTGCTGAGACGCCACGGGCTCGCTCAAACGCCGTGGGCTCGGGCCCAGGCCTCGACGCTCCGGACCAAGCTCTTCCGGATCGGGGCCCAAATCGAGGTCACCACACGCCGCGTCTGGTTCCGATTGGCTTCGGGCTATCCATACAAACCACGCTTCCGAGCGGTCGTCCAGGCCATTCGAGCGGGGCCCTGACCGTTTGCAGCAGGCTCATTCCAGGAGGGAGATCGATCGAAACCACGTCTCAGGGGGACGTGTACCTTCAGCTGAAGAGACACGGCGCATACGGCTCGATTCGACCTCGAACATGAGGCTCCAACCCCCTGATGAGTCCGATCGTCGGCAGATGTCTCGCCTGCTGGAGGCTCACTCAAGCCCTCGAGCCCCACTCACGCCGCATATCGGCCCATTCCACATCTTCGTGAGAAATGGGGGCTAGCCGGCTTGGGGTGAAAATTTCTATCCCTCGAATCAAAATCTAACCTTCATTGCCCCCTTCTCCGAACACGAATGCGTGACACGTAGATGTTATCAATCCCTCGAATCCCTTTTATCACCGATGGACTTGTCCCATCGTGCCCAACGCCGTGCCAACTCCAAGCTCGCACGGCGCGTCGTCGTTCCCATCTCGAGTGATTGAATCCGTCCCCATGTCGAGTTCGAGCCCATCGACCATCCGCGATACGCTGTCGACGATATCGGCGTGGCAGTGGGCCGGAGGCGTCGCCGTATCGACGGCCATCGTGGCCGCGCTGGTCGCCTGGGTGGGAGGCGAATCGCTGTGGCAGACGATGCAGCTCGCGCGCCCTCTTCCGCTGACGGCCGCCATCCTCGCCTATCTCGGCGTCGTCGTCACGCGATGGGTCCGTCTGGCGGGCCTGCTCGCGCCAAACCTCGATGAACTCGAGCTCCCGCCGGGCCTCCTCTGGACGACCGCCGGTCACAGTTTTTCCAACCAGTGGATGCCCTTTCGAAGCGGCGAGCTGCTGTTTCCCGTCCTGCTGCGCCGGGCCGAGGGGACGAGCCTCGCCGAGGGCGCGGTCTACCTGGCCGCCATGCGCCTCGTCGAGCTGGGCTGTCTGATTCCCCTCTATGGACTCGGATGGGTCGTGTGGTTCGCGGGGCGCGGCGGTTCGGACCCACTCGGGCCGACGCTCTATCTCGTCGTCGGGAGCGCCGTGGTCCTGCTGCTCGCACTTCCGGTGTTGCTCCGCACCGGACTGATGCTCGTCGAGACGATCCTCCACCATCCGCGACTTCGCGACCTCGACTGGCTCGAGTGGCCGCGCGAGGCGCTGGTCGACGCCGAGGAGGCACTCGAACACATCGGCCCCACCGGTACCGCCTGGCTCGTGGCGACCTCGACGCTGATGTGGGTCCTGATGTTCGTGGTCTTCCACATGGTGCTGGTGACCTTCGGCGCGGGGACGACCTGGGCCCAGAGCATCGTCGGCTCGGGCGGCGGGATCGTCGGCAACTTCCTGCCGATCAACGGCCTCGGATCGCTCGGCACCAAGGAAGCCGGATGGCTCGCCGCCTTCCGCGCCACCGGCGCCCCCGAAGACCCCGTGCTGGCGGCCGGATTTTTGCTCCACGGCATCGTCATCGTCGGCACGGGACTCGCCACCCTCGTCGGCGTGCTGATCGACCCCGGCGGCGAGTAAGAGTTGGTTCTATCACTCGGAGCGCCGGCGTCCCCGCCGGCTTGCGTCGCTATCGTCCGGAGCGCCGGCGTCCCCGCCGGCTTGCATCGTCGAGCTATCTGGTTCGCAACCACCTCTCCCCAGTCC
>JAQCND010000215.1 GCA_028274765.1 Bradymonadaceae bacterium | reverse complement strand
GACGACCCCTGTCGATTCCGCCTGTCCAAAGTCCTCGGCATCGTCCTGTTCTTGTTGGGTCTGAATCTCGACGATCGCCCGGCTGATCATCTTGCGGAGTTCGAGTGCCTTGCGGGCTAGATCGTTGTCGTCGAGCTTCTCCAAGTTGTCGGCACGATACAGCTGATCGTACTGCTCGTATCTCGCGGTGACCTCCTCCTGCGAGGCGTCTTGGGGGACGCCCAGCACCTGCCAGGCGTCTTCGGCCCGGCTAGCTCGAGCGTAGTCTCGCTCGACGAGCTGACGGAGCTCCTGCTGATTTTGGACGTCGGATCGGTTCGAAGAGGCCATGATCGAGGGATCCAAGGGGAGAGGGCACCGAACTCTCTGGGGATGACTCATCTTCGAGTTCGTATCGCAATGCTGCATGTCGAGCAAGGGTGCCCCCCGCAATGGCAGGGCGACCGCATTAGAGGTACAGACAACACGACGAGACGCGCCCCTTCGTTTGAGTATACACCTTGGCCTCGTTCCTCCTGAAAGGAAATCGCACTGCCGTAGCCAGCATCAACCCGGCGCTCTGCCAGCGAGGGGGCTCATGTCGAAGACACATAAAGGCGCTCCCAGGGGGGATGAACTCGTTCATCGCTCGACGCCTCTTTGGAGCGCCCCTGTACTTCCTGCGGAAGTGGGCTTCCAGCCGGCTCACGCTCGCAGTGGGGCATTTCTTATGCGATCGCCCGGCATTGAGGGGCGATAGCGTTGTCAAATTTCGACGTGATTTGGTAGGATTCGCCCGGCATCGTTTTGACGTTTTCAACCAGATGTTTCGACCTCATACTGATACGATATTTTCTCCCCGATAGGACAGCTCCATGGGTGATCAGACGGTGTTTCCGGAGGAGATCGATCCACAGGATTCCGATACGTTCCAGACCCTCGAAGAGAGATGTCTGACCGAGGGAGACTGGTACAGGCTCGAGCTTCTCTACGACCGGTACGTCTCGGAGATCGACGACGATGCGTTCGACTATCCGCGTCTGGCCGATCGTCTGACCGACATGATCGACGAAGTCGACGATTCGGAGGCCGCGCGCATCGGCGTGGAGCTGGGAGATCTTCACGTCCGTGAACTCGGCAATCTCCAGGAGGCCAAACAAGCCTACAAAGAGTCGTTTTTGACCGACAAGTCCGAGACGACGGGGCTGGAGCGTGCCCGCGATATCTATCGGCTCGAAGACAAGTGGTACAAGGTACTCGAAATCTGTGATCTCCAGTTGCAGGTCACTCAGGAGGCGAGCGATGAAGCGGCCCTCCTCCGCGAGAAGGCTCAAGTTCACGCCGAGCGCCTCGACCACCTCGACGAGGCCGAGAAGTTCGTCGAGCGCGCCCTCGACCGCCGGCCCGACTCCGATCGACTCGAGAAGCTCCAAGAGATCTACAGCTCCGGCAAGACGGTCGCCTCGGTGATCGATCAACTCGTCGACCTCGCCGATCACGCTTACGAATCCGACAATGCGGAGATGGCAGTCGAACAATATCTCCGAGCGGCCCGCCTCGAGGCCATCCGCGAGGGAGGCGACCCCGACGAGGCGATCGGCTGGATCGAACGCGTGCTCGAACACGATCCCGACCATGAAGAAGCTCGCGACGTACTCGAGGAGCTCGAATGCCGCGCGGCGGCCGAGCGAGCCGGAGCCCGACCCGGTTCGATGGTCGACGATGCGCCCGAGTCTCTCTCGTTCGAGACGGGACGAGACGGAGGAGCTCCTCTCGAACAAGCCCCTGTCGACGACGAAGGAACCGCCCCCGCGCCCGCTCAGATGATCCCCGACGACGAAGCCGACGTCGACGAGCGTGAAGACGAGCCGGACCCCGTCGAATCCGACGAGGCCGAGGCGGAGTCGGCCGGTGAGTCGACGGACGATGATGCCATCGAGGCCTCCGACGCCGACGAAGACGACGACTCGTCGGCATCGGATCCGGTCGAACAACTCTACGCCGACGTCTCGCCCTTCGAGGGCAGCCCCGAAGACGCGCGGGAGGCGCTCGACGACGATCCCTCGGACTTGAGCGCGCTGGCGGCCTGGCGCGACCGTCAGCTCGAGGACGAGAGATTTCAGCCGCTGGCCGACCAGCTCGAGGAGACGGTTCAATATTTCCGCAAGGAAGACGAAGAGCCGGCGCTTCGACTCGACCTGGCGCGCCTCTACTGGCGAGAAATCGAGGATCTCGAACAGGCCGAGAAGCGGTTCAAGCAGCTCAAACTCCTCGACATCGAGGTCCCCGATGTCTTCGCATTCTACCGTCACTATCGTCGCGAGCGCGGCGACTGGCGGCGTCTCTTTTCTCTGCTCGGCGACCGTCTCGACGAAGTCGACGCCCCCGAGGAGCGGCGCGAGCTCGTGACCCGCCGGGCCGAGATCGCCGAGACGGAGATGGAGAGTCCCGAACAGGCGATTAACGTCTGGAAGCGGTACCTCCGAGAACACGGCAACGACGAGAGGGCGAGGGCCGAGCTGGAACGACTCTATGAAGCCAACGACAAGTGGAATGGACTCGTCGGGTTTCTCGAGGACGAGGTCGAGCGCCTGGAGTCCGAAGGAGACGCGTCGCGCGGTCGCCGCATCGAACTCCTCGAGCGCACGGCCGACCTCTACGAAGAGAAGCTCGGACGAGAGGTCAAAGCACGCAAACGGCTCGAACGCGTCGTGTCGTTGCAGCCGGACCGCGACGACGCCTTCGAGCGACTCCGCGACAAACTGGAATCCAATCGAAGCTGGAGCGATCTCGTCGATCTTCTGTCCGACCGCATGGAGCGCCTCGAGGTGGCGGATAAACTCGAGCGAGCAGCAGACTACGCCGAGGAGATCGCCGAACTGCTCGACGAGCATCAACTGCGCCGCGGCGAGCAGGCCGACGATTACTGGCAACGGGCCCTCGAATGGGATCCGAGTCGAGATCACATCCGCGAACGGCTCGAAGAGCTCTATCGGTCCCATCGCGAACACGAGAAACTCTTCGAACTCAAACGCCAGCACCTCGAACGCCTCGACGAGGAGGACCACCTCGAACAACTCCAGGAGCTCCGCGAGCTGGCCGAAGAGACGCTCCACGATCCCGATCGACTCGTGCCCGTCCTGCGCTCGATCCTCGACCACACTCCCGATGATCGAGACGTCCTCCAGCAACTCGCCGAACTGTACCGCGACCGCGAGTCTTGGAACGATCTCCTGTCGAATCTCGAACGTCAGATCGAGCTGCTCGAGGGGGACGAGCGCATCGAGGCGCTCCGCGAGGCCGCTCGGATCCAGGAGCATCATCTCGACGATCTCGACGCGTCGATCGAACGCTGGGAACGCGTCCTCGACGAAGATCCCTCGAATGAGGAGGCAATCGGGCAACTGACGGACCTCTATCTCGAGGCCGAACACTACGACGAGCTCGAGACCCTCTACCGGGAGCGCGAGCACTTTCAGCGTCTCTTCGATCTGTTCGATTCGGCGGCGCAGATGACCGACGAGCGCCGGCATCGCGCCGATCTCTACCGTCGCATGGCGCAGCTGGCCGACGAAGAACTCGACGATCTCGACGGGATCCTGATCAGCCTCGAGAGTCTCCTGGAGGTAACCGACCGAATCGAGGAGGTCGCCCGCGAGCTGGCCGACTGGTATCGGCAGGCTGACGAGCTGACACAAGAGATCGAGATGATGGAGCTCGTCCTCGACGAAGTCGACGAGGACGACGAGCGTCTGGGCGTTCTGGAGCGTCTGGCGACCCTTCGAGCCGAACAGGAACACCCCGAGGAGGCGTTCCATCGTCAGATGCAGGCGATCGAGATCGATCCCTCCCGGAGCGATGCCATCCAGCGCGCCGAGGGGTTTGCCGAAAACGCCGGGGCTCGGATCGAGTTCAGCGAGATGCTCGAGACGATCGCCGAGGGCCTCGAGGACGAGTGCCAGACCGCCCTCTGGTGGACCATCGCCCGCATCGAGGCCGAACAGCTCGAACGCCCCGAACGTGCCCTCTCGTTTTACGAGTGCATCCACGAGCGCGAACCCGACGATCTGGAGGTGCTCGAGGCCCTCTCGAAGCTGTACGATACGCTCGACCAGTACGAATCGCTGGTCGAGACGCTGCGCCACCAGATCGAACGGCGACGCGAACGCGGCGCCGACGATCGGGATCTGATCGAGACGTTACACCGCGTCGCCGACGTACAGCGCCTCGAGCTGGAGCGCTCCGAAGGACCACGCGCGACCTATCGGGAGATTCTGGCGATTGACTCCGATTATCTCCCGGCGATTCGCGGCATGAAAGCTCTGCATCGCGACGACGAAGCCTGGGACGAGGTCGTCGATCGGCTGGAGCGCGAACTCGAATGCCTCCCGCCCTCCGACGACGAGGCCCGACGGGAGGTGCAGTTCGAGCTGGCCGAGGTTCATCGACGCCACCAGGACGACTACGACGAGGCGCTTCATCACTATCGCCATATTCTGGAGGTCGCGCCCGATCACGACGAGACGATCGAGGCCGTCCGGGACGTCCTCGATCAGCCGAACCACGCGCGCTCGGCAGCGCTCATTCTGGAGCCCGTCTTTCGGCGTCGAGAGGCATTCGAGTCCCTCGCCGATACCCTCGAGGCCCATCTCGAGGCAACCGAGGACGCATACGAGGCACAAGACGTCCTCGACGAGCTAATTCCCCTCCACCGAGACGAACTCGACCACCCCACTCGCGCCTTTGCTCTGGCCCGCTCGCAATTTGAGCGCGATCCCGACCGCGAGGAGGTGCGCGATCGTCTCGAATCCCTCGCCGGGCAGATCGAGCGGCGGGAGGACGTCGAATCCCTCTATACCGATTATGTGTTCGCCGAAGATGGAGGAGGCGGGTCGAATATTCGCTACGATCTCCTCCGCCGGCTGACCCGGATTCGCCGCGGGCACCTCGACGACCTCGAAGGAGCGGTCGATGCGCTCGAGACGTACTATGACTGGGCTGAAGACCAGGCCGAGGCAGCTCGAGAGCTCGAGGAACTCTACCGGGCACTGGACCGGCACGAGGATCTGGTCGGCATTCTGGAAGATCGAGCATCGTACGCCGAGTCGGACGAGATGCGCATCACGTTGCACGAGGAGGCAGCACAGCTCTGCGACGAAAAGCTCGACCAACCCGAGCGCGCCATCGAACGCCATCGGGCCATCCTGGATCTGGACCCGGGACGCGATGCCTCGGTCGAAGCGCTCGAACGCCTCTTGCGAGCGACCGAACGCTGGGAGGATCTCCACACGCTGTTGCTCTCCCATCTCGACCGCCTCGACGACGAGAATCGGCGACGCGACACCCTCCTGAAGGTGGCTCGTATTCGCGCGAAGCAACTCGAGGACTACAAGGGAGCCGAGGAGCTCCTCCGCGACCTCATAGCCGATCACCCCGACGACGACGAGATCATCGAGGCGACCGAAGATCTCGACGCCGAACTCATCAAGACATCTGGCGATCATTACGACCTCCGCGAACGGGTCGCCCGTCATCTCGAACCGGTCTATCGCCGGCGAGACGCACACGAACCGCTCGCCGATGTCCTTGAAGTGCAGCTCCGAGGCGACGACGATCCCATGCGACGTCGCGAACGGCTCGACGAACTAGCCGAACTCTACGCCGGCCCCCTGGAACGCCCCGAGACGGCCTTCGAGAAATATCAGTCGGCCGTCATGCTCGACCCCGACGATCCCGAACGGCGCGAGGCATTCGAGTCAATCGGCCGTGAACACGAGCGCCTCGACGAGGTCGTCTCGACTCTTGAGGACGCCTCCGACGGGGCCGATCCGGCGACGGCCGCCGACATCGATCGACGACTCGGCGAGATGTACGAACACGATCTCGATGATCCCGGGAGGGCGATCGACGCCTACCGACGGACCCTCGACTACAACGACGCCGACCCCGAAGCCCTCCGGGCTCTGGAACGACTCTACGAGCGAACAGGCGCCATCGAGCCTCTGACTGATACGCTCCGCCACCAAGTCACACACGGCGACCCCGAACGACGACCGGCCCTGCTCGAGCGCATCGGTGAGCTGGAGCGCGACGAACTCGATCGCCCCGACCGCGCGATCGACGCATACGAGCAGTGGCTCGCCCTCGAGCCCGAGTGCCGTCCAGCTATTGGAGCTCTCGAATCACTCTATCAGCAACGTGAAGACTGGCCCGAACTGGCCGATCTGCTGCGTCGCAAGGCCGAACTCGTCGAGACCGACGACGACGCATTCGAGACGCGTCTCCAACTCGCACGTATTCTCGAGGAGGAGCTTCTCCGTCCCGACGAGGCTGTCGCGACGTACGAAGACGTACTCGAGCTCGAGCCCGGTGCGCTCGAGGCTCTCGACGCGCTGGAGCGCCTCCACCGCGAGGCCGACCAGTGGGCGGACGTGGCCGACGTCCTCCGAAGGCGTCTCACGACCGACGAGGGCGACGATCCCGAGCGCCGTACCGAGATCGAGCTGCAACTCGCCGACATTCTCCGGACGGAACTCCACGACATCGAAGACGCGATCGAGCTCTATCGCGTCGTGCTCAGCCGCGAGTCCGATCACCCAAAGGCGATCGATGCCCTCGAAACCATCGCCGACGACCCGGCCTACACGGAACTCGTCATCGACGATCTGGTCGATCACTACGAACGCCAGGAGGCATGGTCGGATTTGATTGCTCTCTACGAGCGGCGCGCTGCACAGGTGGCCGAGCCCGAGCGACGGGCCTCTCTGCTCTCGTGCATCGGCGAGACGTACCGAGATGGCCTCGATGATCCGGGTTCGGCCATTGAGATGTTCGCGCAGGCCTGGGAGCTGATACCATCGGACGAGGCAGTCGAGTCGGCTCTTCTGGAACTGGTCGAGCGTCGAGAGGCTTGGAATCGTCTCGCCGACATCTATCGCGACGTCCTCCCGGCGCTCGACGACCTCGAGCGACGGACCGAGCTTCACATGCGACTGGCCGATCTCGAGCGCGACCGTCTCGACGATCCGATCGAGGCCGAACAGGAGTACCGCGAGGTCCTGACGATCGACGAGCGCCACTACGAGGCATACGATGCGCTCGAAGCGTTGCTGATCGATCAGGAACGGTGGCTGGACCTGGTCGATCTGCTCGAGAACAAGCTCGATGTCGTCCGCGAGGACGAAGACGAGGCCGCCGCCATCGAACTCCTGTCGGAGATCGCCGAGTATCAACGCAATGCGATCGAGGACCCTTTCTCGGCCGTGGAGACCTACGAGCGTGTCCTCGAGCTCGATGCCTCTCACGAGTCGGCCCTCGAGGCTCTTTCGGAGCTGTATCGCCAGCAAGAACGCTGGGAGGATTTGGCGGAACACGTCGAGCGGCGCCTGGAGATGGCTACCACCGAAGAGGATTACGTCACCTTCAGCAACGAGCTCGCCGACGTCCGCCGCAAACATCTCTATCAGCCCGATCGTGCGCTCGACCGCTATGAGGACATCCTCGACATTCGTCCCGAACACGCCGAGACGGTCGAGGCACTCGAGTCGATGCTCGAGCAACCGGCCGAGTCGATCGATCGCATCACCGAGTTGCTCGAGAGTACGTATCGAGCCGGAGACCAGTGGCACGATCTCGTCGAGATCCTCACGCGACGGGCGGAGCTGGCCGACGAGAGGTCGCGCGAACTCGATCGACTCGAAGAGGCGATCGAACTGGCCGACGAGCGCATCGGAGACGTCGAGCGCGCCTTCGCATTGGCGGGCCGTCGCTTCGAACGCGTGCCGCTCGACACGGAGGCTCGCAATCGACTCCAGCACCTTGCGGCGCGCACGGACCGCTGGGAGGACGCCGTCGATCGCTACGACAACGCCCTCCAGCAAGAGGCCACTCCGGGCACCGATGGCCGGGCCACGCTGCTGGCCGAACAGGCGCACATGTTCGAATCCCGACTCGACGATCTCGAGCAGTCGCGCCGCGCCTACGGTGAAGCTCTCCTGGAGGCGCCTCATTTCGATCCCGCGCTCGAAGGGCTCGAGCGCGTGCTCTGGCGCCTCGAGGATTGGGGCGGCGTCGAAACGTTCTATCGCGAGCGGGCCGACGAAGCCGAGTCCCCCGACGCCCGATGCGACTGGCTGCTCGATCTCGCTCGATGCCGCGAATCCGTGAGTCACGATCTCCAGGGCGCCCTCGAGACCTATCGAGACGTCTACGACCTCGATCCTGGCCACGAAGAGGCCCGCGAGGCGATCAAACGTCTGTACCGGCGTGAGGGACGGTGGCGCGACCTCGTTGAATTCTACCGTCGTCAGATCGGAGAGGCCGAAGAGGGGAGTGAACGACTCGTCGAGCTACTGCTGGCCGTCGGACGCGTCCTCGAGCGGCACCTCGACGACATCGAGGGAGCCATCCACCAGTACCGGCGCATCCTCGAGATCGAACCCGACCACGCGGGAGCCCGTCGAGCCCTCGACGGACTGCGGGAGCGACTCCGAGCGCTCGACGACGAGGCCCGGTCGAATCGGCTCCTCGTGCTCGACGAACTCCTCGAGCGCCAGGATGACGATGCGGACTGGAGGTATCGCGTCGAACTCCTCGAGGACAAGCGCGAGATGCTCGAGGACGTCGAGTCGTGCGCCAAACTCGCCATGGAGGAGGCGGAGCTGATCGAGACACACGCCGATCATCGACTCGAGCGTGTCGACCTCATTCCGAAAGTGGCTCGAGCATACGCCCTTCGGCCCGATCGCGATGCGTATCGAGACCGACTCGAGACGATCGCCAATACGTTCGATGCATGGAGACGCGTGCCCGGCGCCCTCCTCGAGAGTCTCGACGTCCTCAAATCGCCGGAACATCGCGCCGAGCTTCTGGTGGAGATCGGGAACCTCTACGTCGAGCGCCTCGAGGATGTCGCCAGCGCCGTGACGGCCTATCGACGGGCGGCCGATCTCACTGCTCCGACGCGAGCCCTCGACGCGCTCGAATCGCTCCTGCCGAGACTCGAACGATGGGGCGATCTGACGGACGTTCTGGAGACTCGGCTCGAGCTCACGCCCGAGCGCGGGGAGAGACGGCGCCTCCTGGAGCGGCTCGGCGAGCTCTACGACGACGTCCTCGAGCGTCCCGATCGAGCGGCGGACTACTACGAGAAGCTCCTCGAGCTCGATCCCGATGAAGTCGACTACTATGCTACGCTCGAGTCCCTCTATGAACAGACGGGGGCTTACGACGATCTCGAAGGGGTGCTCTCGAGCTGGCTCGACCGCTCGGACGACGAGGAGACTCGGGTGCGTCTGCTCCGACGACTGGCCAATCTCCAGGAGCGCGAACTCGACAAGCCGAAGGCGGCGATCGAGACGTACCGATCGCTTCACGCCCAGGTCGAGTCGGATCGCGCCGTCGTCGATGCCCTCGTGCGGCTCTATGAACGCACCGAGCGATGGCCCGAACTACTCCAGGTACTCGGACTCCAGCGCGACTTTGCCGAGCGTCCCGACGAGATCAATCAGATCGAGTTCCGAGAGGGACGCCTCCAGATGAACAAGCTCGACGACCCCGCCTCCGCTCTGGAATCGTTTCGCTCGATTCTCGATCGCAACCGCGATCACATCGAGGCTCGCCGAGCCGTCGAGAGCCTGGCCGAACGTGCCGATGACGTGGCTCGGGAGGCGAGTGACTTTCTCCAGAATCTGTATCGCGAGGGCGAAGCATGGACGATGCTCGAGGAACTCCTCGAACGACAGCTCGACGTCGTCGACGACCCCGGGCGACGCGCCGAACTGTATCTGGAACTCGGTCAACTGTACGAGGAGTCCTTCGACAACCGTCAAACGGCCTTCGCCATGCTGGGTCGAGGCGTGCGCGAACATCCGGGCGTCGAGGCGCTCCGACACGAGCTCGATCGATTGAGCCGAGGCCTTGAGAACGCCGAGGAGCTGGTCGCCATCTACGAGGAGACGCTAGAGCGCGATCTCGACGACGCAACGGAGCGTCGCGATCTCCGGATGGCGGCCGCCGAGACGGTGGCCGAGCGACTCGAGGACTTCGACCGCGCTCGGGCGCACATCCACGCCATCCTGGATCGCGACGCCTACGATCCGGACGCACTGGAGCTGCTCGATCGCATCGACCAGAAAGAACAGAACTGGCACGATCTGGTCGACGTACTGGAGCGGCGCATCGAGATCGCCGAGGCCGAGACGATCAACGACCTTCGATTCCGGCTCGGCTACCTCCACGAAAACATGCTCGACTGGCCCCAATCGGCGCTCGAACAATATCGCGAGGTGTTACAGGACGAACCCGAACACAAGCGGGCCCTCGAGGGGCTCGAGCGACTCGTCGAGGAGCCCGATCTTCGCTTGAAGATCGCCGATCTGCTCGAACCCGTCTATCGACGCCACGACAACGACCACAAACTGGTCCAGTTGTTCGAGTTGAAGCTCGAGGTCCTCGACGCCCCGCCCGAACTGGCGGAGCTTCACAAGCAGATCGCCGACATCCGCATCGATCAGCTCGACGAACTCGAAGCCGGCTATGCTCATCTCGGGAAAGCCTTTCGGGCCAACCCGCACGATGGCGAGGTTCAGCAGCGGCTCGAGTCACTGGCAGCGATGCACGGCATGTACGAACATCTCGTGGCACTCTACGAGGACCTGCTCGACGAACTGACCGACCCGATTCGCGTCGTCGAGCTGGGCGAGCGCGCCGCCCAGTGGGCCAACAACGCCCTCGATCAGCCCGACCGCTCGGCCGACCTGTATCGGAGGATTCTCGACATCGAACCCGAACACGAGGAGGCAGTCGAGGGGCTCGAGATCATTGCCCGCGAGCAGGGTCGCCGCGAGGAGCTCGAGGACGTCCTGCAACGCAAGGCCGATCTCCTGTTCGAGCCCGACCTCCAGCGCGAAGTCCTCATGGAGCTCGGCGAGGTTCGCACGGAGCTCGAAGCCTACGAGTCCGCGACCGAGGCGTACCGACAGGCTCTTCTGTTGGACGAGTCCGATACCGAAGTCATGGAGCAGCTCGTCGGACTCTATGAGATGACCGAGCAGCACGAAGAACTGGTCGACACGCTGGAGCGGCTCGCTCAGCACACCGAAGATCCGGAGGAATCGATCCAGCTCAACCTCGAGATCGCACGATATGCCGAACATTTCCTCGATCGTCCAGATCGCGCTATCGAAGCGGGGGAGCGCATCCGCCAGCTCGATGCCTCGAACCGAGAGGCCCTCGAGCTGCTCGAGACGCTGTACGACGATCAGCAGCGCTGGGGCGATCTCGTCGAGCTCCGTCGCCATTTGCTCGAGATCGTCGAGGAGGAAGACGACGACCCCGACGAGCTCGCTCGACTGGCCCGCGACCTCGGCGAACTGGTCTACACCAAACGCGACGATCTCGAGAGCGCCATCGACTGGTACCGCACGGCCCTCGAGCACCGTCCCGGCGATCCGGACACCCTCGATCGCCTGCAGACGCTCTACCGCGAGGACGAGCGCTGGTCGGCGCTGACGGATCTCCTCGACGAACAACTCGAAATCGTCGATTCGGAAGCCAAGCGGGCCAACCTCCTGCTGGAACGAGCCGAACTCCACCTCGAGCACCTCGACGACATCGAGGGAGCCCAAGAGGATCTCCAGCGAGCCCTGGAGATCGACCCGGAGCATCCTCGCATCCTCGACGTCCAGTCCGACATCTACCGATACGAAGAGGACTGGGAGGGGTTGCTCGAGGCTTTCGATCGGCAGCTCGAGCAGGTCGAAGACGACGATGTCGAAGCCCCGATCCGCTGGCGACGCGGCGAACTGCTCGACACCCGGCTCGAGCGCACCGACGAGGCGATCGAGGCCTACCGACAGGTGCTCGACCTGGAGCCGACCCACGAAGAGGCACTCGCCGCCCTGCGCCGTCTCTACGAGCGCCGAGGTGACAACGAGGCCCTCTATCGAATGCTCGAACACGAAGCCGAACATCTCGGTGACGCCGACGAGCGCGTCGAATGCTATCTGGAGATGGCGAAGCTAGCCGACGAACAGCTCGAGCGTCCCGAATGGGCCGTCGGCGCCCTCGCGGCCGCTCGCGACGAGCAGCCTCACAACCTCGAGGTGGTCCAGCCTCTCGCCGAATTCTGCATCGAACTCGGCGATCACGAGCGCGCTCTTCCCATTGTCGACGACCTCGTCGAGACGCTCGACGAGAAGGGCGACGACGATCAACTGGTCGAATTCCGTCACCTGCGCGGGCAGCTCTACGCCGAGCAGGGCGCCGTCGGCGCGGCCCGCGAGGAATACGAGGCCGTCTACCGCATGGACGACACCTACATCCCCAATCTGATGAGTCTCGGCGAGCTCTGTATCGAACAGGAAGAATGGGAGGAGGCCAAGCGCCACTTCCAGCAGGTGCGTCTCCACCAGATGAAGCTCGATAGCGACCAGCAAAAGGTCGCCATGTACTACAATCTGGGCCGCATCCGCCGAGCGCTCGGCGACGAGCGACGCGCTCGAGAGCGATTCGAGCGTGCGCTCAGCATCGACGACTCGCACGAGCTGAGCCAGCAGGCGCTCGACGACATGTAAGCGTTTGAGCCGGCGAGGGGGGCGTGGACTCACGTTTGAGGCGCCAGCTATCGTTTGGAGAGCAGTCGAACTCGCGGGAGAGTTTTTGAATTGGTAAGTCTTTAAGTGTTTAAATCAGCGGTGCTCTCAAACTGCCTCATCTCTCGGTCGAGACGCCCGCGATGGGTTGGAAGCGTTTGAGCCGTTGAACCCTTGGAGTCTCTGATCTGGTGACAGAGGCATGGGGCATAGACTCATATCCGGGTCGCCAGCTATTGCACGGAGAGATATGGGACGTCAATCCAGTCCGGGGTGCCTCGCTCGGAGCTCGTCCAGCAACTCCTCACAGCATCGATCCAGGATGTTGTAGACGAGCTCGAAGCGGTTCTGGCCGCCCCCGTACGGATCGGGCACGTCGAGTCCGCGTTCCCCTTCGTTGGGTTCGAAGTCGCGCATCAGATGGAGATCGTCCGGCGGCGTGTCGGCTCGCTCGAGCGCCTTGTCGCGATTCGACGCCGACATGGCCACGAGATAGTCGAAGTCCCGGAGATGCTCGGCGGTCAATTGCTGGGAACGCTGATGGGAGAGGTCGCGCTCCAGTCGGTCGCGTGCCACTTTCTGGCTCCCCGGATCTGGTTCCTCTCCGACATGATACGAGCTCGTTCCGGAGGACTCGATGTGAAAGTTGCGGTCGAGTCCCGCCTCCTCGATTTTATGCGAAAAAATCGCCTCGGCCAGAGGGGAACGACAGATGTTGCCGAGACAAAAGAACATGATGTCGAGGGTCTCGTCGTCACTCATGGAAACCACTCACGGGTCTGGAGTTCAGTTACGTCCGAGATGGGAAGTCGATGGCGCAACACGCCATTCGGCACGATGTTCATGCGTGTTCGTTGAAATGGTACGCCCCCGTCTCCAAACGCCTTGCCATTCGGCCCCCCAACCGGCGGGGATGCCGGCGTTCCGGACAACATCCGATCGTGTTGGAATTAGCTCTGAGTTCGGGGCGTTGGATGGAGATCTCACCATTTTAGAGCCCGTTGCAATGCGTTCCGTCCCTCGATTCCGGGCCGGCGGGGACGCCCACTTCCAGGACAAGTGGGCTCTTAGCCGCCATGCGGAACGGCTCCCTGCCTAGAGTAAAGCGTGGCTTCTCTCTCGAGATGAGGCGTCCCCGAGCTCACCGGCCCCTCCCGCCGACTTAGAGCTGGTTTCAGCACCTCGGCGAGGAGCGAAGGCATGGCGAGGCGTGCGAAGGCGAGGAGCCGAATCGACCGCGATCCCGCCAGGGGACGTGGAGAGCCGCCGACACCGTAATCACCGCATCAGCCGCAGCCCCATTCGAGTGCTTGGAAACGAGCTCTTACAGCACTTCTCAAAAGTCGATGCGCTTGACGCCGCCCTCGACGGTCAGGTCGCCCGGATTGTTTTTCCACAGGAAGGCAAACTGATTGAGCATGAAGGAGACGCCCTCGTTGGGGTCGGGGACGGTCGAGGTGTCGAGTTCGACCTCCATGGCGTAGGCGGTGCCGTCGACGGCTGCGTCGTATCGATAAATGGCCTGATCGTCGCCAATCTCCTCCCGAGAGATGTTGTCGGAGCTCGGCTCCGGGAGTTCGGAGGGCCAGTTTTCCGGGGTAAATCCTGCTTCACTCAAACCGTCGTACGAAATGTCCATGGATGACCTCGTTGTGCCAAGTCAGTAGTGTGCATACTCGCAACTATCCCTCGTTATACCCC
>JAQCND010000187.1 GCA_028274765.1 Bradymonadaceae bacterium | reverse complement strand
GCCTTGTCGAGATTGACGTAGTGTCGGACCGTATCGACGATGTCCGCTCGATCGAGCACTTCTTCGATCGCCGACTCCGGAATTAGACCCATCGGATGCGCTCGCTCGACTGCCCAAAAGGGGAGATGAACGGGGATTGTGGCCGGGTTGAGTTCGGGCTCGGACTCCGACTCACTCGACCGCTTTCAACTCCATGAATCTACGAGCCGTGGGAGTACTGTCAACGCTCGTCCGGCGGCGAGGAGGGCGGCGGGAGGCGAGAGACGAGCGTGCAGATGCTCTCCGTGGATTCGCGACCAGTCGAGCACGCTGCCCTCGATCGCATTCCGAAATTTCCCCCTTCGGTCGCTCTCATCAGCCCGATCGACACGACACATGCCTCCACCTCGCCGACGATCACCACTGAGAGGAAAGCGATTTGAGCGCCTCGCGCTCGATAGTTTCGGATACCGTCGTCACCAGCTCGGGGTCGAACCCACCGAAGGGGGCTTCGCGCTGAGCCTCGATGTTCGACATCGGCGAGGAGCGAGACGACATCGATTAACGCCCGATGGCGAGATCATCGGCGGACTTGCACGTCCCAGATCGACTCAGCAGACACGTATCGTGCCAGCATCGTTCCAGCTCGAAGTCGCCGATCGACTGGTGTTTGGCGTCCCAGCCCTCGGCCACGACGATGTCGAAGGCGTGAGCACGATCGAGGAGTTGTTTCTCGTGGTTGAGCAAGACGATGGGAACGTCGCGGTGCAGATACGTATAGCCCCCGGAGGACCAGCGCCCCCAGTCGAACTGAAACACGCCCACTCCGCACAGCTCGGGCCGCGTGCTGAGGTGACGAAACGCCTCCAGTCCTCCCTGGTGAAATTGCCAGTTCGTCGTCTCGCCCGTCTTGCCGGTGCTTCGGAGGTTGAACTGCGAGGCCGCGACGCCCGAGGTGACGAGCACGCCTGCGGCTGCGAGGCCGATCGCCGAGGCGGTGAGGGCACGCCGATCGAATCGATCGTCAATTGCCTGGACCAGATGGGCCAGCTCGAGTCCCAGCAGCACGACGGCCAGCACGATCGACGGATAGATGAAACGATACTCCTTGTGGGGGATCCCGCTGTGCGCCAGCAGCAAGACGACGGCGGGCCAGGCGAGGAGAGGGTATCGAACGAGTCCAGCGAGGAGGACGCCTCCGAGTGCCACCGACCCCACCGGCGAGACCTGCCAGAGCCAGACGAGGTACTGCCAGCTCGGCGAGGTGCCCCATCGGTTGGCTTCGTTTTCGATGAGGTTGTAGTGGGCGTTGGCAATGATCGAGTGAAACGGGGCACCCCAAGTCCAGGCGTCGAGCGCGCCGCCGAGTCCCGCGCCAACCACCGTTCCGACGATCATCCAGGAGAACTGGCGATAGCGGTGCTCTGAAAACAGCAGAATGGCTCCCCCGATAGCTCCGATCGAGGGGCCGAGATGGGGGCGAGTGACAAAACAGAGTCCAAACAGCAGCCCGGCGAGGCTCGGCCGCCACCATCCATCGTCGCTCGTGTGCATCCACCAGATGCCGAGGACGACGAGGTGGGAGGTGACGACCTCGAAGAGGGCTTTCGGCCCGAAATAGAGGAGTTCGTTCCAGACGAGGGGAGGAATGGTGGCCAGCAGCGCGGCGCCGAGAACGTCGGTTTCTTCGTCGGCCCACCGATACGCCACCCAGGCGGGCAGGATCGCGAGAGCCGAGAGTACGGCGGCGACGAGCGTGAGATACCCCCAAGACCCCGGGCCGAGCGGTTCCCCGAGCCACATCAGTCCGGCGACGGCGCCGGGGACGAGCCACGATCGAAGCCCCTCTTTGAATTCGAGTGGCGTGACGCCGTAGCCGAAGATCACCTCGTGGGCGGGCTCGAGAATCTGGAAGATGCCGTCGCCCCAGTAGACGCTCGGGGACTCGAGGGCGAGCCAGACGCGCATGCCCCATCCGATGGCGAGGAGAGCGGCGAGCGCGAGGAGTCGACGGGTACGGAGTTCGAACATGGCTTGGGCTCATCACCTCTTGTCATTTGTATCCAGTCGCCAGCACATGGAGATGGCGAATAGCCGACGAGCTGGCGCCGAGCCCGAGACTCGAACGTGAGCGCGGGCTGAGAGCGGGTGAACGCCGCGCACCATAGTTTTCCCCATGTCCGTTTTCAATTTTGATGTCGAGTCGCCATACGTGAACCCGTTCCGGTCGGACTGCCGGAGATACACGTCTCCACGTGGGGCCCTCCGGCGCACCCGCGTGTGCGCCGCCCGCCGTCGACCGGCCAGTCGTTCGAGGGGGGCGTCCCACCACGAAAGCAGTGGTGCGAGCGGCGGCTCACTCCTTCCAGAAACCCTGACAGCTCGCCGCAAGCCCCCTCATATACGATCGTCGGCAGTCGAGGGCGATATGTTGCGTCATCGGTCTCGAAAAGCGTCCAATCAGGAGGGGAACGTACGCTTGCGACGTGTCGGGCGATGGGCCTTCGTCCCTGTTGAAGGGAGGCTCGTCTCTTCGACGTCGTTCATCCCCGGCGCTGGGCTGCGATCGAGCATACGGTTCGGTTCGATCTCATCCGACACGACGAGCCGAGCAACGCAAAGAGCGTCTAGACGACCTCCCCCTCCTCTCGTGCGATATCGACGACGACCGCCAAGGCGACGGCTCCGTATTCGAGGGCGATCATCCAGTCGGGGACGTGCCATTCGCCGCCGGTCCGGGCCGACACCCAGGCCAGATAGGCCGCCAACACCGTCGCGCTGTAGACGAACGTACTCCAGTTCGGGCGGAGGGCCGCCAGCGGGATCAGCCAGGCGACATACCAGGGGTGGACGATCGGGGCGAAGCCATAGAGGGTCAGGACGACGGCGAGGGTCGCGAGTATCGGGTCCAGGCGCGTGGCGACCGCCAACGAGAGGACGATCATGACGACGAAGACGGCCATGCCCTTGGCGATCGTCGCGGCCAGTTGCCCTGCGCTTGCGCTCCAGGCGGGCAGGACCCCTCCTTCCCGCTGTTCCTCTCCTCCCAACTGATGGACGAGTCCGTCGTCGAACGTGAATCGAAAGATGACCTTCGAGTCGTCCGCGTCGCGGTCCTCGGGCGTTCCGCCCTTTCGTAGAAGGTGGCGCGAGGTGCGATAGACGACGCGATACGCCCCGTCGTTGCCGCGCCATTTTTCGGCGTACGTTCCGAAGCCCGCAAAGAGATCGCTACCCGCCCCGAGGAAGGGAACGTAGGCCATCAACGTCACGAGAGGCGCTACCGTGACGACGAGCAGTCGATGGCGCCACGCGATAGGCACGTCAGTGTCCTCGAAGGTCCCGAACAGCACCAGCGGGAGTACCAGCAGACCGAGGAATTTGACGGCGATGCTCGCGCCGATCAGCGCGCCCGCTCCGAGACTCGCCCTCCACCCGCACCGCCGTTCGACGAGCACGAGTCCCGCCGTCAGCAGGCTCCAGGCACCGACGTCGAGATGACCGCTCCAGGCCGTCTCGACGAAGACGAGCGGATTGAGCGCATAGAGGACGAACGCCAGGGTCAATCGGGCACGCGACCACGCTCGATCACCGGTCGACAGCCACCATCCACAGAGGGCCACACATCCCGCCTCGAGGACGACGAAGATCGACTTGATGCCGACGAGTCCGCCTCCGAGGAGGGCGTTGATCTGAAAGAGATACTGGGCCCCCGGCGGATAGATGGTCGGCACGTCGGGGTGGTTGATGTTGGGCCAGATCGCCTCGTCGCGCAGGTGGGCGAGCTCCTCGGCGGACGGGGGATGGATGTAGGGGTTGATGCCCGAGAGTCCGACGCGACCGTCCCAGACGTAACGAAAGAGATCGTCCGACAGCAGCGGGTCGGCTGGCAGCAACAGCAGACGCACGCCGACGGCCGCCGCGACGATGACACCGAGTGCCCACGGCGAGGAAGGCGAGTCGGTTCGATACCAATGCCAGGCGAGCAGGACGTAAGGGCCGAAGAGGAGACCATAGAGGGCGAGCACATACCCTTCGGAGATCTCCCAGCCGAACGTGGCGAGTGCAGCGGTCCCCGCCAGCAGTGCGATCAGCGCTCCATGGCCGACAGGCCCGAGATGCTCGTCTTCACTGGGTGACCTCTCCCTCGATGTGTGTGGAGACTCCTCCATCGCTGTCGCTCATCTCCGATCGGTCAGGTGAACCTCGCATGGAACGCGTCTCGCACGTCCAGACCGACTCGAGTTCGAGCCATGACGGAAATGACGCTCGTGGCCCGAGTCCGCTCGATGACGATCACGATTCGTTGGCCACCGCCGCCTCCTCGCCTCCTCCCCGGGCTCCGCGAAGAGCATGGAAGAGACTCGTCAGGGCGACGTAGAGAAATCCGAACTGAAAGAGCGCCAGAAACGGAATGCTCACGAGCCCCGCCTTGGGATCGAAGAGGACGACGCCGATGGCATAGGTAAACCAGGCCCCCAGGCTGAACTCGACGAGCGTCATCAACGTCGACTTTTGCAGATACAGTTTCGATACCCAGGATTCGCCGACCTTCTGGATGGCGTACTTGGGGGTGCGCACGAAGGGAGTGTCGTAGCCCCAGAGAGCCTCGAGGACGGCTTTGGCGTTGTTGACCGAGACGCCGATGCCCAGGCCCAGCACGGCGGGGAGCAATGTGAGAATTGCCCAGGGGCTCCGGCCGATCTCGCGCTGGGAGACCCAGTAAAACGTGCAAACCGAAAAGGTTGCTCCCATGAAGATCGGGAGATCGACCAGCAGTGCCTCGTACCACCCCTGCTGGACGCGCACAAAGGTGGCCAGGGGCATCAGGAGTGCCAGCACGACCATCAGCACATAGGCGACGTTGGCCGTGAGGTGATAGAAGGCCTCGAGCTTGCGGGGCCAGCCGAGATCGTCGCTTCGCAAGATGCGGGGAAGCAGCTTGAGTGCCGTCTGAATCGAGCCCTTGGCCCATCGGTGCTGCTGAGCCTTGAAAGCATTCATCTCCACGGGAACCTCGCTGGGCGCCGTCACGTCCTGGAGAAAGACGAACTCCCAGCCCTCGAGTTGAGCTCGATACGAGAGATCGAGATCTTCGGTGAGCGTGTCGTGTGCCCATCCCCCGGCATCCTCGATGGTTTCGCGCCGCCACAGGCCCGCCGTCCCGTTGAAGTTGAAAAATCGACCCGATCGGTGACGAGCCGTATGTTCGAGAACAAAATGGCCGTCGAGCAGAATCGTCTGAGCCCGAGTCAGCAGGCTGTAATCGCGATTGATGTAATCCCATCGCGCTTGAACGACTCCCACGTCGTCGTCAGTGAAGTGATGGACCGTATTGCGCAGAAAATCGGGTTTGGGAACGAAATCGGCGTCGAAGACGGCGATCAGGTCGCCGTCGGCTTTTTCCAGCCCCTCGGCCAGAGCCCCTGCCTTGTAGCCCGTGCGCTCGTCGCGGTGGAGGACCTCGATGTCGATCCCCGCTTGGCGTTTGTCAGCGGCGATCTCGCGGGCGATGGCGGTCGTATCGTCCGTCGAGTCGTCGAGTACCTGGATCTGGAGACGATTCCGCGGGTAATCGAGCTGACAGACCGCCTCGATGAGTCGTTCGACGACGTAGCGCTCGTTGTAGAGGGGCAACTGAACGGTCACCATCGGGAGCTGGTCGTCGTCGAATCGGGCTTTGGGGTCGGGATCGCCCCCTCGGGCGTACTTGCGATACAGATAGACGATCATGTATCGGTGAGCCCCGTAAAACGAGAGCAGCACGAGCACGACGAAATACGTGCCGAGTAGAAGCGTCTCCCAGAAGCTTGAGGATAGGCCGAGCATGAGTATTGAAACCGGGGCGTAAGAGCGACTGCGGCTTGGAACATATCGGCTCTCGTCGGTTGGAGACATCGAGGGCCGACACGCATCGAAGAGAGCATTTGAATGCAACCATCTTTCCGCCTCTTGATGTGATGGCACGAACCCCAGTTCCGTTTCAACTGGCGTAGTCGGGGCCTCCACGGGCGCCACCTCGTTTCAGGGGGGTCGGTCGCGCTCGCGAGGTATCGGAATGTCCGCTGTCGCGAGCCTTTCCTCACCCGTTGGCATGCGGACGCCTCATTTCGGTGGAACCTCTCGCGTCCGTATTTTTTGATCCGAGCCGTTCGATTACATTCATGAGTGATTCCGACTCCACTACGGGTGCCCATTCGACGCCTCCGGCCGAGCACGACGAGGAGCCCGAACACACCATCGCGGGCATGGCGCTCGGATTGTTGAAGACGCTCCGCCCCCATCAGTGGGTCAAAAACTTCTTCGTGCTCGCCCCTCTGTTTTTTTCCCAGAAGTATCTCGAGCTCGACAAGTTGCTGCTCGGGGTGTCGGGCGCCCTGTTGTTCTGTCTGGCGGCCGGCAGCGTCTATCTGATCAACGACATCTTCGACGTCGAAGAAGATCGCCAGCATCCGATCAAACGCTATCGACCCATCCCGAGCGGCCAGCTTCCCATCCCCGTCGCTCGCGTGGCTGCCGGTGTGCTGGCGGTCGGTACCGTGGGCGCATGTCTCGCGATCAATCCCTGGCTCGCCGCCGTCGTGGGGGGATATCTGGTGATGAATCTGGCGTACTCGACGGTGCTTAAAGATGTCGCCTTTCTCGATGTCAGCATCATCGCCATCGGATTCGTGCTCCGGGTCCTGGCCGGCAAATACGCGATCGGCGTGTATATCTCGGAGTGGTTGCTCGCCTGCACGTTTTTTCTCGCCCTGTATCTGGGTCTCGGCAAACGCACCCACGAAATGCATCTCCAGGGCACGGACGAAGCCTCGAAATCCCGCGAGGTGCTCGGGCGCTATCGCCCGGAACACCTCGAGTTCGCCCTCATGTTCGTCGGGGGACTCACGATTGCCATCTACACGATCTACACGGTGACGGCCGCCCTGCCCGAGCTGGCCGACGCATTGACATCGCAGCCGCTTCGCCAGCGTCCCACCCCGTTTGCCACGCCCTATCTGCCGATCACCGTGCTCTTTGCCGTCTTCGGGATCACGCGATTCTATCAGCTCGTCCGGAGCGACTCCCCCAAGAGTCCGACCGATCTCATCCTCGAAGACCCTCCATTTATCATCAATCTCGGACTCTGGGCGATGATCATGCTGTTGTTCAGCTTCGCGGTCTGACGAGCAGTTCGAGCTCGGCTTTTCCCTCGATTGGTGACGCTCGACCTCTCAAATCGAGACGAGTGTCTTGGCGATCGCCGACCCTCGTCGTCACGCCCGGCCCGCTCTTCCTCGCCCGACGATCGCTTGCTCTCCCCATGTGACCGACCCGACCTAATTTGGTTCCCTCCTGGGGCTGGCTACATTTGAACGGTGAATCATCACAATCCGATCCGTGCTCGGCACGTGAGCGTCGCCCGGGAGCGATGTCGCCGTCTGCCTCCAATGCATGTCGCGCGACGCTTGTCCCTCATGCGCCCCGGAGGTGCACCGATGACGACCCGACGGAGTTCCGTTCACTCGACGCGCGACGCTCGAGGCAGACTCGACGAACTGCCTCCTCCGCTCCGTCCACTCTTCCAGATCGACGATGACTTCGAGTCCCTTCCCGATCCCCAGCCCGGCGAGTGGCTCGCCGAACACGAAGGGAGTGGGCAAAGTTTTGAGAGATTTATCGACTCGTCGCCGAATGCTCCGTCCGAGACGCGAGACACCATTTACATCGTGCCCCTCCATCCTCTGGACTCCCAAGACGTTCCGTCGTTTCAGGCGCTCCAGGCGTTTGCCGAAGCCTACTTCGCGATGTCCGTCGGGCTTCATTCTCCCGTTTCGCTCGACGAACACGCGATCACCGAACGCGAGGCCCCCGGAGGCGATCAGCGTCAGCTCTGGACCCGCGATC
This sequence comes from Bradymonadaceae bacterium, assembly GCA_028274765.1. Lineage (GTDB taxonomy): Bacteria > Myxococcota_A > Bradymonadia > Bradymonadales > Bradymonadaceae > CAJXPB01. Next base: position 9,613 of record JAQCND010000187.1, on the reverse strand, counting down.
TCCTGGAGCTCGTACGCGACCATCTGCCCGACGACGCCTTCTGTATGATCGGAATGACGATGATCGATCTGTATCCCGATCCCAACTGGAATTTCGTCTTCGGACAGGCCTCGTATCGCGATCGAGTCGGGGTCTACAGCTTTGCCCGTTACGGTGACGACCATCCCAAGCTATTGCTGGAGCGAAGCATGAAGGTGATGGCTCACGAGATCGGCCACATGTTCGGCATGCGTCACTGTACGTTCGTGCAATGTGGCATGAACGGCTCCAATCACCTCCAGGAGTCCGATCGACGGCCCATCCATCTCTGTCCCGTCGATCTGCGGAAGCTCTACTGGAGCATCGGATTCGACCCCGTCCGACGCTATCGGCGGCTGAGACACACGTACGAATGTCTGGACTTCCAGGATCAAGCGCGATGGGTGAGAAAGCGACTTCAGCGTCTCTCCGAGGGACAGCTCGACGAGGGGTCGTGACTCGCTTGGCCGCCCGACCCAGAGTCGACGTATCGGGGCAGATGGCGTGAAGCTGAGAGGATCATGCCAGTGTCAACTAGGGTCGAGCCAGTGCCACGGCATACACGGCAATCCCCAAGACGAGGAGGGCCGTCAGCGCCCCCAGCACGGCGGCTATCATCTGCCGTCGAGGAGCCCGGTTGTCGTCCTGCTGGATGCATCTCGAGCCCTCGGGAGCGATCCGGCCAGTCGTGCAGGGTTATACAGCCGACGAGGAAGAGTTTGAGCCCGAGTTCGTGAATGCAGGGCGTCTCCAAGAAGGCGCCATCGAGGATATGCCCGGGACGGTCGCCCCGTCGCCAGATCATGAGATTCCCCGTGACGAGCAAGGCGGCCAGGGCGATCCAGCCGACGGCGCGAACGCGCTGGGCGATCGCCGAGACGGCTCGGGGTTCGATGTCGTCGGGGAGATGACGAGAAGCTGGGAGAGCGACGCCGCCGACAACGAGCATCCCACCACTCTAGAGAATATTCGCCCAAATGTGTACGACGGCGGTATCGTGAGACAGCGGCATGACTCGAGGCGGGAGAGATTACGACTCGTCGACGCGGGGTAATTCGGCTGCCACCGTAAGGGGAGTGCGCCCCACGTATTCGAAGAGATCGCGGCTGTTGTACTTGTAGCCACTCTGGTCGGGGCCGAGCGTACGGGCCAGCAAGACCATCGTCTCGGCCACCTCGTCGGGGGTCGGAAGCGTCTCGGGGTCTTCGTCGGGATAGGCCCGGGCTCGCATCTCGGTGGCGGTTCCGCCGGGATTGACGGAGACGACACAGGCGTCGTCGAGCTCGTCGGCGAGAATCTCGGTCAGGCCCTCGAGTCCGAACTTGGAGACCGAATACGCCCCCCATCCGCCGCGCCCGCGGCGCCCCACACTCGAGGAGACGTTCAACACGAGCGGGGAGTCGGCCTCGCGCAGCGCCGGGATGGCCTCCCGCGTGGCAATGAACGTGCCGTCGAGGTTGACCTCCAGGGTACGACGCCAGCCCTCGAGCGGGGTCTCTTCGATCGGGCAGAGCGGACCCAGCAATCCCGCGTTGTTGACGAGGAGGTCCAGCGGACCGCTCTCCTCGTGGATCCGGGCGACGAGCGCCTCCATCGAGAGGGGCTCGGTGACGTCGGCCGATTGGGCGATCAGTTCGGCGTCTTCGCCGGCGCGCGACCACGTTTCGTGGAGCGCCTCCTCGTCGCGGCCACAGGTATAGACGGTCGCGCCGGTGTCGGCGAGCTGAATCGAGAGGGCGCGACCGATGCCTCGACTCCCCCCCGTGACGAGTGCCACATTCGAATCGAGTTCACGCATGGTAGTCAACACGTAGAGTGGATGAGAGCGCCGACGTCTTCTCCCTCGTCGGCCAGTTCGTTGTAGCGCTCGACGGCTTCGCTGGTCTCGAGGACCTCGGTTTCGACGCCCCGATCGTCGAGCCACTCCAGCGTGTCGGACTGAATCTGGAGGCGGCGATTCATGCCCTTCGAGAGCACGACGACATCGGCCCCCTTGTCGACCAGCTCCTCGACATCGGCCGTCTGAATGCCGGGCACGTGGCTCGTCCCCGTCTCGCTCCAGTCCCATTGACGGGATCCGCCGGGCCAGAGCTTGGCGTCCTTGTAGGTGGTCGTGTCGTCGACCTCCTCAACTTCGAGCGTGCCCCAGGAGACGTGATCGATGCGTGGTGATGTCATGGCGATCGATGGAGGATGTTGGCGTCGAATTTGAACTCGTTCGTCCGCATCTCGATTGTGATCACGTCGTCGTCGATCACAAGTCGAACTCGCGCCGTCATATGACATCTCTCGACTCCTCGACACAGGAATATGCTCGCCCCACTCGTGCTCATCCCCCAGACCGACGAGACGTTCTTCGCACGATAACCCCCCTCGCGTATGCTCGCACTCCGGGGGAGATCTGTTACCATGCAAGTGGTTCTTCTCGTCTCGCCCCTCGACAAGGCACGTATGGTACGATTGCTGACGATCGTGGCCCTGGGAGGGATGCTCTCTCCGTCCTGTCAGTCCAGCACGTCTCCCTCCTCGTCTCGAGGCGATCGCAAGGCCGACGTCGATGCCGCGGTGACGACGCCCCCGCCCCTCGACAGCGACATCCGGCCGGGGGTCTGCCTCGCTCACAACTGGCAGGATGGAGGCGTCGACGGCTACGGAACCGAGACGAGCCGAGAGACTCTGCGCCATCTCGACACGCTCGGCGTCGACGCCATCTCGCTGACACCCTTCGGCTCGATGAGCAGTCTCCACGCGACAACCATTCGCGGCGAACACAACGAGACGCTTCCCGACGGGGGCGAGCATCGAGAGGCGATCGAGGGCATGATCGAACAGGCGCGCGAGTTCGAGATGCACGTCGTGCTCAAGCCTCACATCTGGGTGCGAGGCGGAGCCTGGCGCGGCGACATCGAGCCCACCGATGCCGACGGGAATGCAGCCTGGGACCAGTGGTGGGCGTCGTATCGCGACTGGATCCTCCATTACGCTCGACTCGCCGAGCGCCACGACGTCGAGACACTCGTCGCGGGCGTAGAATTGAACAGTGCCGTCGAGGCTCGTCCCGAGAGCATGCGAGACGTTGTCGACGGTATCCGCAGCGTCTACGAGGGACGCGTCACATATGCCGCCAACTGGAACGAATCCCTCTCGGACGAACTCTGGACGTCTCTCGACTCGGTGGGGGTTCAATTCTATCCGCCCCTCGCCGAGGGGGACGATCCGTCGATCGTCGAGCTTCGAGCGTCGATCCGCGAGCATCTGACCGAGTGGGCCCGCCGCGCTCAACGCCTCGATCGTCCCCTCGAGCTCCTCGAAGTCGGATACAAATCATCCGCGACGGCCGTCAGCCAGCCCTGGGGATGGCCCGAAGATCTGTCGGCCTCGGAGCGAGTCGTCGACGAGGCCCTTCAGGCGAACGCCTATCGCGCCCTGTTTCTCGAGCTCGTCCGCCTGGATTCCCTCCACAGCATATACATCTGGAAATATTTCACCGACCCCACGCGTAATGAGGGAGGAGCTGTCGGGTTTTCACCCCGCGACAAACGAGCCGAATCTGTCCTGAGACGAGCCTACGGCGGGGCTTCCGACCGAGGGAATTGAATTGTGATGTCGATGATCGGATAATGGACACTTCCACGGTGAGGCGACGTTCGCCTCCCCCCGGCATCCTCATTCACAGCATCCACACTGGGGATTCGCCATGGAGAGCACCACTCTCATTGCTCAACCTCCCTCCGATTCAGACAACTCGCCCCCGGGCGGAGATATACCCTCTCATCGAGGGGCCGGACCGACTTCCCCGTCCCAGACCTGTCGATCAGGCATGACTCGCTGGGGAGTGTTGGTCCTCGTCGCGATATTCGCGGTGAATGGGGGAGTACTCGGATGTGGCGACGATTCGGGCGAGCGAAACGTCCCCCCCTCCGATGCCTCCAGTGATACGGGGGTCGAGCGCGATACCTCCTCGCCCGTGCCTCCCCTGCAGTGGCTCGCCCCCGAAAACGGCGGGACCTACACGGAGAACGTGCCCGCCGAAGTCCAGGTTCAGGGCGAAGGAACGCTCGAATCGATCACGTTCGCCATCGAGGAGACCTCTCTCGAAACTACGGTCGAGGAGGCGCCCTGGCAGACGGAGTTCGACGTGCGCTCGCTCGAACCGGGTGACTATCGAGTGACGGCTACGGCCCGGAATACCTCGGGACGAACCTCGAGCCTCTCCATTCCGGTTCAAATCGCCCGCCCCCTGTCGATCAACTTCGTCTCTCCCGAAGATGGCGCCACCCTCTCGGAACCGACGGCCTTCGAGGCGCGAGTCGAGCATGTCGACGACCTCGAGAGTGTCGTGCTCGCGACTGAATCCGACGGCGCGATTGGACTGATGACTCGTGAGGGCGAGGACAGCGAGCTCTGGAGCTTCGAGTGGCTTCCCACCCCACGCCCCGAGGGGACGTACTCCGTGCGGGCGACGGCGACCGACGTCGAGGGCCGAGTGGCCCGGACCCAGATCGAGATCACCTTCTCCTGCGGCGACGAGGGATGCCGATGCAATTATCTCGGCAAAGGCCGGGGCATCTGTGAGGACCAGCCTCTCAACGACGAGGGGCGCTGTGTCAAACCCGATACCTACGAACCTCCCACGTCGGGCGAATCGACCTGCGATGGGCTCGACAACGACTGCGACGGGGTGGCCGACGAGGGTTGCTCCTGTGACTATCAGGAACAATCCGAAGGCGTCTGCGATCAGACACTCGATGAAGAGGGGAACTGCCCCAAACCCGACAACTACGAGATGACGGAGAGTCGCTGCGATGGCGTGGACAACGACTGCGACGGCGTCCCCGACGAGTGGACGCTGGGCTGTACGTCGGCGCGTCTGTTCGGCACATCGTTTGACGACGCAATCCAGGATTCGGCTCTCGATAGTCAGGGGAATCTGTACGTCGCCGGCTCCACCGAGGGTGAGCCGGAGGGGGAGACCAACAGCGGCCTCGCCGATGCTTTCGTGACCAAATACAACCCCGACGGTGCCCTCCAGTGGGCGAGACTTCTGGGGACGCCTGCCGACGACGATGCGCGGGGCATCGCTGTCAGTCCATCGGGAGGTGTTCGAGTGGTCGGTCAGACGAAGGGAAGTTTCGAGGGCAACAGTGACAATCGAGAAGTCAAAGGATACGTCGCTCGTTTGAGTTCGTCCGGTCAGGTCGACTGGATCGAACGCGTCGAATCCACGCCCGATCACCAGGCCAACGATGTGGTCCTCGATGACTCCGGCCGTGCTTACGTCGGAGGGGGCACCAACGTGGGGTTTGGGGGCGAAACCCCTGCGAGCCTCACCGATACCTACATCGCTCGCTTTTCCCCGTCGGGCGAGCGGCAATGGGTGACCTTTCTCAAGACCAACAGGAGCGACAATGTCCGCGATATCGAGCTCGACACCTCCGAGCAGCGTCTCTACATCACGGGGCCGACGGGGGGGCAACCCCAGGGGGCTCCCTCCAAACCGGGAGGGCGTGACCATTATCTGGCGGCTTACGATCTAACGGGACAGCAGAAATGGGTGCGTTTGATCGGGTCGAACAGCGAGGAAGGCCGGCCTTCGATGGGGCTGGGGGCTCAGGGACGCATCTACCTCGCGGGTGAGACGCCCGGTCCCATCGGGGGTCAGTCGAGTAGCGGCAAGAGTGACATCTACTTGGCCCAGTACGATACGTCTGGCACCCGGCAGTGGCTCGAGTTGTTCGGAACCCCCGAACGCGACCAGGTGGGGGACGTGATTCCCGACAATCAGGGTCAACTCTTCGTGGCGGGAGGAACGGAGGGGACCCTCGAAAATACCTCCAACAAGGGAGGATTCGACGCATTCGTGGCACGCTTTGATGATTTGGGTCAGCGCGAAGAGACGTACACCTACGCCTCACAGGAGCGCGACGTCTTCACAGACGTGGTGGTGACCGATTCGGGGTCGGTCTTTGCGACCGGTCGCTCCGCCGGCGATATCGGAGAACGCGAATCCAAAGGGGGCAACGACGGGCTGGTCGCCCGCGTCGAATGACGTCGGACTTCGGCTCGAAGGAGAGCCGAGCCGGGACGAGCTTGCTTCAAGGAGCTCGTCCTGCTCTTCCGGCATCGAGTCCGTATTTTGTGCCACGGTTCGCGACCCTTTCCGCCAAGTGAGAGGGGCGAAAGGCAGGTGCGCACTTACTTCGCTCCACAAAAAAGGAGGAGTGGGCGCGTGCCCCCCTGCCACTCCGGTCGTCCTTTCAAACAGAGGGCAGGCGATTCAGCTTCGTTCCCAGGCATTGATGCCGTAGGGCGTATGTCCGAGGACCGGATGGGGGACGTAGGGGGCCTCGAGCGCCTCGATCTCCTCGTCGGTCAAGTCGATCTCGAGCGCCTCGACACACTCCTCGAGCTGATACATCTCCGTCGCGCCGATCACCGGCGACGTCACACCGGGCTGGTCGAGAAGCCAGGCGAGTGCCACCTGAGCGGGCGAGGCGCCGCGATCGGCGGCCACCTCCTCGAGCCGATCGAGGACGGCGAAATCGTCGTCGCGATAGTACAGGTCGTGAGCAAAGGCGTCGGTCTGGGCCCGGGCCGTCTCGCCTCCTCCCGGTTTGCGGTCGCGATTCCCGGCCAGAAAGCCTCGAGCCAGTGGACTCCACGGACAGATCGCGACGCCCTCCTCGCGGCAGAGGGGATTCATCTCGCGCTCCTCCTCGCGGTACACGAGATTGTAGTGGTTTTGCATCGCCACGAACCGGGTCCAGTCGTGGGCGTCGGCCCGGTAGAGAGCTTGGGCGAACTGCCAGGCGAACATGCTCGAGGCGCCGATGTAGCGCACTTTCCCGGACCCGACGAGGCGATGGAGCGTCCGGAGCGTCTCCTCGAGGGGCGTGTCGTCGTCCCAGCGATGGATGTAGTAGAGATCGATGTAGTCGGTGCCGAGCCGCCTCAGCGAATCGTCGACCGCCTCCATCAGGTGTTTGCGCGAGAGCCCTCGCTGATTGGGGCCATCACCGGTCGGAAAGTAAGCCTTGGTCGCCAGCACGTACTCCTCGCGATCGGCATAGTCGCGGAGCGCACGCCCGACGACCTCCTCGCTGACGCCGGCCGAGTACATGTCGGCCGTATCGAAAAAATTGATCCCCAGATCGAGGGCACGCTCGATGAAGGGACGCGCCTCGTCTTCGTCGAGGACCCAGTCGCGCCACGTCGACGTCCCGTAGGTCATCGTGCCGAGACACAGACGTGAGACACTGAGGCCGGTGTCGCCGAGTGTGACGTATTCCATTGTAGAACACACCCGATGCGTTGACATAAGCCGTGAAGCCTTCAAGAGTAGTCAGTGGTGTCATTGATTTATTGAAGGCATATCGAAGATATGTGAGGCGATCCGGAAGATGCAACCATGCGTCGCGGTCTGCGAGGGACATCGCACTCGATTCCCTCGTTCCTTGTAACCGACTCGTCGATGCTGATCATGGGCAGTGTTGTCCTCTTCCAGAGTAGCCCACCCGACGACTCGCCGGCACAGCCGCAGGCGCTGCAAGGGAGGCGCACATATCTATGCTCCGGAGCTCTCGAGATGCCCCGGACCTCCATCACACCCGACCTCAACTCGGGTCCCGAGCTGCCCTTTGCCTTCATCCGGCATGGCCATTGGTCCGGGTGAGGTTCGAACGACTACTGACGCGAACACTCGCATCTTTCTCGTACTTGTCTCTCGACCTCATCTGGATTCCATGAATTGGATGCGCGGTCTCAAATTCGTCGGATACGCCGTCGTCTCGATTGTCGCCCTCTTCGTGATGATGGTCTTGATGGCACAGACCGGTTTTTTTCCGGTGTTCGCAGGCGCATACGACGAGCGCAAGGTACAGATTACCGATTGTTCCGATACAACGAAGGGAGAGCTGACCGTCGGCGTCGTCGATTCGTTCTCTAAAAGCTATGTCGGTCTGAGTCGTCGCGAGTCCCTCAAACCCAACCACGGACTCCTCTTCCCTTACGATGAAGACAAGTCTCATCGCATCGAGATGAGAAACATGGATTTCGGGCTCGATGTACTGTTTGTTCGAGCTGATGGGACCATTGGCACCATCGAGACGCTCGAGGGCCCGGACTCGTTTCTCGAATACTACCTGACCTACGATTCGACCTACGCGCCGTCGACATACATCGTGGAGATCGCAGCGGGATGGGCCGACGAGCACGGCGTCTCGACGGGAGATTGCGTCGAAGGTCTATCTGGCAATAGCTCGTCTCAATAAAAACGGTTGCTCACGGGGAGGCACGGTTTGTGTAGATTGACTGTGCCACGGATGTCCCGCTGGGTTGAGCAGCCGGCTCGAATGGAGCGATCGCAGCACCCTCCCATCAAAGATTCGACATGGGTTCAGACGGTCGCTGGGAGAGCCCGATCGTCTCTACGCGACCCGACAATCGATCGTTTCTGTCGACGATTATCGCGACGGGGGAGACGGAGGGCGATTCGTCGCGTCCCTGTCGGTTCGAGCAATCCGGCAGACGATCGTCCAGACGACCTCTCACCTCGATGGACAGTCGCATCGGTGAGGAGGACGAACACCTCGTCAGGCCTCGTACGGACTGTTCTCTAGTTGCGTGGCTCTAGTCGTCATCCGAGGACGTTCGATTGGAGCGTCGGATCGCGTCTGGGTCGGGACGCTGTTTGCGGCTCCGTCCGCCTCGAGATTCGCGACGGGCCCGTTCCCAGGTTTGTTCCTGTTCGCGTCCATCTTCGACGGTCACTTCCGCAAGTTTGGCGGCCATGATGTCCGTATCGTCGTCGAACTCGTCCTCGTCGACCACGCCGTAAGCGACGTGAGAGACCGGCACGGCGAGGGCGTGGATGGCGGCATGGCGGTCGATGCCGGCGTCGAGAAGTGCGTTCATCTTCTCGCGGACGACGAGCGGATCGTCGAGGGCCAGTTGGGTCTCGACGGCGGCGTGGATGCCGGCGTGAGCCTCCATACTCCGTGCTTCGGGATGGATGTCGAGCGACTTGTGATAGTCGAGCACGGCCTCGCGGCGCTCGTCCTCGTCGGCTCGAAGCCATTGATTCGGCTCGGGAGCAGTCTCGGCGTCGTATTCGAGAGTCATATCGGATCGGGGAAGTGGGAAGGCGGGCGAGCTCGTTGTGGTGCTTACTCTGTAACATCTTCTATTCGTGTGCGCCAAGCAGGGCGATCACATAAGGAATGCCCCACTGCGAGCGTGAGCCGGCTGGAAGCCGACGCTCCGATTCTATTCGTGTGCGCCAAGCAGGGCGATCGCATAAGGAGTTCCCCACTGCGAGCGTGAGCCGGCTGGAAGCCCACTTCCGGAGGAAGTACAGGGGCGCTCCGAAGCTAGGCCTTCCGGATCGACTCGATATCGGTTCGGAGCGCCTTGATACGTCCTCGACGTGAGCATCCCTGCTGGCACGTGGCTTCAGCGACGCCCTGGCGGGAGGATGGAGGTGGTATAACACGGAACGAATCGTGAATGTGTGGCTTATACCTCTAATGCGATCGCCCTGGTGCGCCAAGGTCGGTTTCGAAGTGAGTGCCATCATCAGCCCTGAATCCAGACCCGG
>JAQCND010000181.1 GCA_028274765.1 Bradymonadaceae bacterium | reverse complement strand
ATCGGGGGTATATCGAGCATCCCATGTCGCTGGAGATCCCGGAGTCGGCCGATGACGAGCCGCTGAAGTCGTACCTGGAACGAGAGTTCGCCTGGAACACCCCCGAGGCAGTTCGCAATATCATCGAGCGGGGGAGTGTCAGGACCCCGGAGGGACGTCGCCTCCGGCCCGACACTCAACTCGAGGCCGACCAGGTGATCGAGGTCCTCAACCGCAAGGTCACCATCGTCGACGGGTACTGGGACTTCGAGTACACCGAAAACCCCGGTGCCGCCTTCGGCCTACTATCGGATAGCGACTCGCCGTATCGTCTCCCCTTCTTTATCGTTGTCAGCGTCCTAGCACTCGGCGTGATCCTCTACATTCTCCGCGACGTCCACCCTGGAGAGACACTTATCATCCTCGCCCTCTCGATGATCGGGACCGGAGCGGTCGGCAACTTCATCGATCGACTGCGTTTCGGCCGGGTCATCGACTTCGTCGTCTGGAAGGTCGAGACCGGCGGCGAGGTCTATCGATGGCCGACGTTCAACGTCGCCGATTCGTTCATCACGGTCGGCGTGGTCCTGATGTTCATCCAAATTATATTTGGAGAGGTCGAGGAGCGAGAGGACGTCGAAGCGGCCGACGAAGAGACCGTCTGACCCCTCTCTCTGTCGAACCTCCAAGTCCCTCTCGAATACGACATCCAGGAAAAGTCATCGAGTCCACGACCACGACACACCCGTCGCGAGGCTCAACTGCCAGTCGTAGGCGACCTCGAGCCGACCGGGATTGCGGGCGGATTTGAAGTCTCGGAAGCGCGCGGGGGTCGTCTCGCCGACGAAGGGGTCCCAGAGGGCGCGAAACTCGAGCGGGAGATGAAACTGCTCGCCGACGGGGATGCGGAAGGCGATCTGTCCGAGAAGTCCCCCGTGGAACACGGAGGTGGACTCGATGCTCGGGGGCGTAGCCGCGCCGGTGGCCGACCCCAAAGCCTCGCCCGCTAGTCCCCACCAGAGTGTCGGTCCCAGCGCCAGTTGTAGCCATCCGTCGGTCACGCCAGGTTCGAGCGTGAACGTGAGGGGAATCTGGAGCACGTGGGTCGACAGCGTGGCGCGGCGTGAGCGGCTGGGAGACGAGCGACGCTCGTAACCGGTGGCGCGGTGGCGACTGTAGAGGAGATCGATATCGAGGCCGAGGCGGGTCGCATCGAGGTGGCCGAGCGGGGCATCGAGGCTTGGCCCCAGCACGGCGCCGAACCCGTCGAAGGCGGTCCCGGCCATCAGGGTGGGCTGGCCGGGGGCGTCGTGGGGCTGGGTCAAGAGACTCCAGTTCCCCCCCACCGTGAAGCCGAGTCGGGGCGATTCGGCTCGCGCCGAGGGACTCGCCAGTCCGACTGCAGCTCCCCAGACGAGGGGGAGGAGGAGTCTCGCGATGTCACGAAACCAGCCCATCGTTCGGAGAGGTCAGCGTCGCTCGACGTCGACGCTCTCGAGGAGAATCTGGTCGACGGGCTTGTCCGAGGAGTCGGTCTCGACCTGCCCGATCTCCTTGACGACGTCCATGCCGTCGACGACCTGCCCGAAGACGGGGTGCTGGTCGTCGAGGTGGGGCGTCTCGCGGAGGGTGATGAAGAACTGACTCCCGTTGGTGTCCGGCTGACCGGTGTTGGCCATCGAGAGTCGGCCCTCGCGGTCGTGTCGGAGGTCCTCGTGAAATTCGTCGGCGACACGATAGCCCGGACCGCCGCGGCCCGTGCCGGTACGGTCGCCAGTCTGAACCATGAAGTTCGGGATGATCCGGTGGAAGGGGACGTCTTCGTAGAACGGGTCGTCGCGCTTCTCGCCCGTGTCGGGGTCCTCCCAGGTGATGTCACCCGTCGCGAGCCCGATGAAGTTGGTCACGGTCTTCGGGGCTCGCTTCCCGAAAAGCCGCACCTCGATGGCGCCCCGAGTGGTGTGGAGGACGGCGTGGAGCTTGCCGTCACCGGGAACGATATCGGAGGGCGTCTGATCGATCTCTTTGAGGGGTTCGCCAGCCATAAGGGGTTGTTATGGGGTATCGAATCGCGGTTTGTCCTACGTCGCGCGTCGCGACGGTATCAGGTTTGTCCCGAGAACCGAAGATCGTTTTGCCCAACTTGAAAAGCTCCGCCTTTACGAACAAACCACTCGTTTTGCATAGTCATGCCGGCCCGTCTTCGTCCGCTCGCAGGATTCTGGTACCCGATCGTCGATATCATGCTCCCCTTGTCGATTCCGATGTCACGAGAGCCGATATCGACCGCATCGAGGATGAGTTTTGGCCTGATCGTACTCGGCGTCGTATTCGGAGCCGTCGCCTGTGGCGAAGAACGCACCTCTCATCCCGAGCCGCAGCAAGCCTTCGAGCAGCTCGTCCAGCAGCCCCCGGAGCGCGCCGCGGCCACGGTCGGTGGTGAAAAGCTCGGACAACGGGCCTTTCAGCGATACTGGGATCGCCATCCCGAGATGGAACGAGACGAGGTCGTCGATGCGGTGATCGAGCGACGAGTGGCCGCTCAGCGATCCCTCCAGGACGAGCGCGCCGCGAGTTTCGACGATCTCGGATACGTCCGCAAACGGACGATCGTCCAGCGTCTCCTGCAGAACAGCATCGAATCGCGCTGGACTCGAGAAGACCTCGAGACAGAAGAGATTGAATCGAAGATGGAGACGCTCCGCCAGCAGGCTCGCCGCCCTCCGGGCCTGAAGGCGTCTCATCTGCTGGTCATGCTGCCGAAGTCGGTACGCCAATCGGATGATTCGAAGCGCCGCGACGAGCTCAGCCAGAAAGCTCGAGCGTGGAGCCAAAACATCCGCCAACAACTTCCCGGGGCTCCCTCGGTCGAGAGGCTCTATCGGGCGCTCCAGACGTTCGAGTCGAAGGTGCCCTCGCCTCTGAAGGTGGTCGTCAACGCCCGCCTCGAGTTTCCACGACCCAGTACGGTCCAGCAAACCTCGAACCTTCCCGAAGACTGGCGCCAGGTCGTCCCCGGCTTCGGACGAGGGGCCGAACAGCTGGCCCAATCCCATCCTCTCGGCACGCTGTCTGAGCCCGTCGAGAGCACGTACGGCTGGCATCTCGTCGTCGTCCACGAGACGCTTCCCGAGCGGGTGCCCGAACCCGAGAAGCTTCGAGAACTGGCGATCGAGAAACTCCTGAAGCAGAAGCGACACGAGCTCCTCAAAACTCGGGCCCGCGAATGGCAAAAAGGGACGACCTTCTCGACGCATCCCGGCGTCTTCGACGATCGGGGCGCCTCCTCGCCCTCGAGCGAAGGCACGCCATCGGAGTAGCTCAGGGCACCTCTCGCGTCACCTCGTCGATCGGCTGTCGCGGCGGCTTGTCGAGTCCCTCTCGGTCCTCTCGAGGATAGCCGATCCAGACGAATCCGACGATCTCCTCGTCGTCCTCGTCGATCTCCATCATCTCGTAAGTCTGGGGATGGCGAGTGACCGAACCGGTCGTCCACTTCGAGCTGATCCCTTCGCTCCAGAGCGAGAGCATCAGATTTTCGACGGCACACGCAATCGCGCCGTAGTCCTCGCGACGCCGAAAGTCGTCCTCAACCCACACCTGGCTGACGACGACCATCTCGGGGGGATCGCCCACCTTGCGTCGATATTCTTCCTCTTCTTCGTCGGTCAGCGGCCCGTCCTGGGCCTTGAGGTCCACGTAGAGATCCTCGATGCCCTGGCGCGTCTTCGGTCCGACCTTCGTGAAGCGCCACGGATTGGTCAGTTTGTGGTTGGGGGCTGCCACCGCGGCTTCGAGCGCCCGATCGATGGCACCCTCTGGGAGGGGTTCGGGGCGATAGCGATGAACCGTGCGGCGGGTCTGAATGAGCTCCTGCGTCTCGTTGAAGCTGTTTTCGGACATCATCAACTCCAGTCGACTCGAAGGGAAGTCAACGCCGAATGTCGCTCCTCGTTGTACTGGTAGTCTCGAACTCGTACAAGACGCCGTAGTATCACGAGAATGCGGGTCATGAAGGGACACCCAGAAAAAAAGCGAGTCTCCCGCATCTCGTTGCACGCCAGTTCATCGATCCGTATTGATTGTCTCCTCGGAGCCTCCGAAGGACGTGACAGCACCTGCTCTCTACCGGACGCGAGCCCGGGGATTCGAGGGGACGTCTGGGGCAACGAGCCTCGAATGGAGCGAAGGCGAGGTCGGTCCGCATCTCGGGAACCAGTGCAGGCCATGATGCACCTCCCTCTGGAACAACTCCGTGCTCGCATATTCGACATGTCCGTGCGGCTTTGGACATGAGCGCTCGCTGACAGTGGCGGGGAGATCAAGATGCTCACGACGGCATTCGGTGATGTATCGAATGCTCCCGGTCGTAAGGCTGGACCAGAGGGCCGATCTCCCGGTCGATGCGATCTCTTCGAATTCGAATAGCACTCGCGAACAACTCTCGGCACGAACTGATCTGAACTTTCACCATGCTCCGATGCCTCGACCGGAGAGAGGAGGCAGACACTCGATTCTTTTTGGCAAACCCTCTGAAACCAAGATTTGGCCAAACGGGTTCCCCTCCTTTGGGACCTCGAATACGGCCGACCCGAAGCCGACCTCCAGCGGACCCGAGACCGGGCTCCATGGTCCACTCAGAAGGCAGACGTCGAGCTGATGGGACATGCTCGGCGCCTTCCGCCGCCAGATGGAGGGCGAGGGGTGATGACAAACCCCGACTGAAGAGGGGATCGGACCACTCATGTCTCGTCTGACGACACGTCGGAGCGAAAGGCCGCGTAGAATGGTGAAAGTCCAGATTAAGAGTTGGTTTCAAAACGGGTTGCTCTTCGACCCA
>JAQCND010000280.1 GCA_028274765.1 Bradymonadaceae bacterium | reverse complement strand
AGCGCATCTTCAACCAGATCATCCGATCCGGGGGATTGAACTCCCGGACGCGACCGGCGTACACGAGCAATCTGGACGCCCAGACGAACACGGCGGGCCAGTACCGCCTCTATTCCGGACTCAACGTCGACAGCAACAACCCCTACTGGCGAGGCAAGCTCGCCCGGGAGACGCGATTGTGTCCCGATCTCAGCCCCCCCGACGACGACAGCCCCTGCAGCGATTCCAACGACGGGTGGCAATGCTTCCACAAGGACGTCAACGAAATGGTCGATAAACAATCGGGCTCGTCGTGGCGCGACAATCGTCGCATCTTCACCTCCATTCCGACGGCCTCGGTCTACGATCTCGGACGCAACGACGCCACTCCGGATGCTCAATGTGGATGGTTCCATTCCACGTACGAGATGGAGGACGCCAATGACAACGGTGATTTCCAAGAGACGTACCTCGACACCTCCAGCGGCTCCAGCAGCTATCTGGTCGACCGACGCATCCCCTTCGAGTTCAGTACGCTCGACAAGGTGTTGAACGGCGCGAGTATCACGGGGGGATCTTCGCCTCTCGGGAATACCAGCCTCGGGCTCTCCGAGTACTTCGGCCTTCAGACGGATTCGGAGCTCAAAGATCTGATCGACGAGGTGCGGGGTCGCCTCGATCTCAAATACAACGCCAGCGAACCGACCCAGGGCGCAGCCCTCGGCGGCATCTTGAATTCGGACCCCGTCGTCGTCGATCCCCCCAATGAAAACGTCCCCATCGAGAGTTACCGCCAGTTCAAGAGCCAGTTCGCCAATCGACCGAGCACGATGTACGTCAGCACGATCGACGGTATGCTTCACGCCCTCTACACCGGCAAAATGAACGACAGTCAGTCTGGCGAAGAGGTGGTCGTACGCGACAAACAGGGCCCCTCGGAGGCGGGCGATCCGGCTCAAAGCCCCGGTACGGCCGACGAACAGCGAGAGGCATGGGCTTACATTCCACAGATGCTGCACGACGATCTCGCGGACTACGAAGGCTCGAACCCCTACTTGATGGATGGAGCGCCCATCGTCCAGGACGTTCGACTGTGCCACGCCAAACCGAAATACAACCAGAATTATCAAGCGTGTAAGACCGTCTGTGACAGCGGAAGTGGGACCTGCAGTGGCAACAAGCGCTGCGTGCCCCCGGAGATGCAGTGGCGCACCGTGTTGGTCCAGGGGCTCGGTCAGGCGGGCAGTGGATACTTCGCGCTCGACGTCACGCGTCCCGGAGGATCGTACACGGATCAGACGAGTGGCAAGTCGATCCGCCGCCCCGATCCCGTTCCGCTCTGGGAGTTCGACCCGAGCTGGGAGGAGGGGCAGATCGAGCACCTCGTCAACACGGATTCGCTTCCCGTCGACGGTGAAAGACTCGTCTATCCGCCCAGTGGCGAGCGGGACGATCACAACCGCGCCCAATCGTGCTCGACCGATGAGAGCAGTTCGGACTACTTCTGGAAACAACCTTTCATGGGCGAGAGTGTCGCCGAACCAGCCGTGGGGACCGTCATCATGGATGGATACCAGGGAGACGGCGACATCAAACGCCCCGTCGCCGTCTTCACGGCCGGCGGCTTCGGCAACGAGTACGGCACGGAGTGTGACCGCTCACTTCGCGTCGGTCAGGCCATTTATGTCGTCGACTTGCAGACGGGCTCGCTTCTCCGGCGGTTCGTCGGCTTCCGCCATGACGGCGAATGGTATCCCTTCAAATCCGAGATGACCGGGACCCCCGCCCTCTTCGACAATTCGGTCGGCGATCTCGTCACTCGCGGCTTCGTCGGCGATTCGGAGGGACGGATGTTCCGCATGGACTTCAGCAGCTCCAATCCGGCGGACTGGGAAGTCTCGCTGTTCTTCGATCCCAAGGAGTCGTCGAACCTGAACATCAGCAACTCGACCACCCTGGGACCGGCCGCCATGAAGCCGGCCGTCGCTCAGTCGCAAACGGGGCCAGCCCTGAAGCTCGTGTACGGACTCGGCGAACGGGGCGACACCACGACCAAGGGTCAAAAGCAGATGGTGATGGCCATCGAAGAGACGACCCAGTCGATCGATCAAAACAAGATGGGCACGCTGGACTGGGTGGTCTCCGACGATTCGGGACTCAAATCGCAGGAGAAGCTGACGGGCAAGCCGATCGTCTTCAACGAACACGTCTACTTCACGACGTACTACCTGGCGAGCGGCAACGTCTGTTCGCTCGGGTACTCCCGCATCTGGGGGCTGGAGTTGTTCGATACGACCACCGACAGCAGTGGCAACACGACACCCACTGGCGCTTACGACTGCTCGAAACACTCCAACATGGTGTGCGATCCCAAATATCTCGAGTCGAGCGAACCCGTCCTCATTCGAGGGGCGTCGGTGACACTCGCTCCCTCCTGTGGGCTCTCGGGGGCCACCAACGCAACGGGGGCTTCGTACGAGGCCTCGGGGACATCCAAAGAACCCAAGTTGATCGCCCAGACGGGGAACTCCGACTTCAAGAGTAGTTCCAACAATTCGTCGAATATCGGCCAGAAAGGACAGATCGTCGAGCACGTCGAGACCGACATCGAGGCCCCGGAGAGTCAGTCCATTCCGATGAGCTGGTCGGTGATCACTCGATGAGCGATGTCGCCCCCCGGACGCAGGACGCACATCCGGGGATGCAACCATACGACCAGAGATCTCATGCCCTGCAAGATCACCATGTCTCCGCTTCGACAGGCAGATACGGTTTGGAGGCGCCTCGTCTTCGTTATCGTAGGGTGGGGCGTATGCACCGTTCTCGCAGGAGGATGCGAGCCCAACTCCTCCTCCTCCCGCTCCAAAGGTGACGAGCAAACCGAGGACGCACGCGAAACGACCGACGTCTCAAACTCGTCCCGGGATCTCTCCGAGCAACGCAGTGCCTTCGGGCTCCCCTTTCCCCCGCAAGTCGCAGCCGTGCGCCGCTTCGACGACGCCGTCGAAGTCGATACGCCCATGAGCGTCGAGGAGCTGGCCAAATTTTTCCGCGCGCGGCTCGTCGATTACGAGATCCTCAAACCGGGCGACGATGGCCGCGCCATTCGTATCATCGGACTGCGCGAGTACATGGCGTCGATCGAGGGCGATGCCCATGGAAGTATCACGTACCTGACTTATCTGCCGGCTCCGCCCGACCCCGAGCCCCAGCGCGTCGACACCGGAGTCGCCTCGAAGCACGAGGCCTCGTCCGACGAGTCGAACGTCTCTGCTTCCGACGGACTCGATCCCTCGTCGCTGGAGCCGAGCTCCGACATTGCTCCGGGGGCCGAGCCCGGCGAACCGTATACGCCTCCCCCCGACAGCCCGCTGCATCGCCCCCGTTACAAGTCCAACTTTGGCAAACCCTTCGGCGAATGGCAGCTTCCCTGAGGAGACGGCGTGCGACGAGACGGCCGCCACCGATGGTCGTCTCAAAGACGCCACGACCCACTGGCTGACAGCAATGTAGCGACTCTCCCCTCTCTCACTCGATCGCCCGCAGCACCCACCGAAAGAGGACGTAGCTGACGAACGCCAGGGCGATATCGATCGCGCCCATGATGCGCACCCAGCCCCAGACCAGTTCCCATTCGCCGTCGAGGAGGCGCCGGGTTGCCAGTACGCCGCCGATCAGCAACGGCACGGCCAGCGGGTACAACACGATGGGAAGGAGGACGTCGCGGAGGCGATTGCCGACGAGCATCGCCGACACCAGCGTCCCCAGCGCCGTAAAGCCCAGCGTCCCGACGGTGAGGATGGCGACGAATCCGCCGAGCGACTCGAGGATGGCGACGTCGAAGGCGAGCCCCAGGAAGGGCAGCAACACCGCCTCGAAGGCCCCCATGAAGATGAGATTGACCAGGACCTTGGCGACATACAGACTCCCCTCGGAGCCCGGAATCAACGCCAGTGCCCGCAGACATCCCGACTCGGCCTCCCGGGCAAACGTTCGGGTGACGATCAGCGTCCCGGTGAAGACGATCGCCACCCAGAGGATCCCCGGAAAGACGAACGTCACCGTCTCTTGACGTTGATAGAAAGCGAAGGTGAAGATGAGCGTCAGCAGGACTGAAAACGAAAGGGCCGTCGTCAATACTTCACCGTTGCGCAATTCGTGGCGGAGATCCTTGCCGACGAGCACTCCGACTTGTCGCCAAAACGAGCCCATCATGCGTGTTCGCGATAGAGATCGGCGAGATGATCGGACGAATCGAGGGGGCTCGTGTGCTGGAGTTCGCCTCCGTCGAGGATGGCGACGCGATCGGCGACGTCGCCGACCGCCGAGAGCGCATGGCTGGCGACGACGATGACGTGATTTTGACCGCAAAGCGTCTCGAGCAGCTCGAGCATCGTGCGGCGCCCCGAGCGATCGAGTCCGTTGAGAGGTTCGTCGAACAACAAGAGCTCCGGCGCCTGGAGGAGGGCCCGTGCGATCGAGAGCCGCTGTCGCATCCCGCGCGAATAGTGAGCCACCCGACGGTCGGCGTCGTCGACGAGCCCGACCCGCTCGAGCCCTCGTTCGACGCGCTCGTCGACTGACTCGAGATCGTACATTCGGGCGTAGAAATTGAGGTTCTCGCGGCCCGTCAGCGAATCGTAGAGGAGCGACTCGTGGGCGATCCAGCCGACTCGATCGCGGTAGTAGTCGCCAAATCCTTCCCAGTCGACGTCGTCGTAGGTGATCTCGCCGCGGCTCGGCGCCTCGAGCGTCGCCATGATCTTGAGAAGCGTCGTCTTGCCCGACCCGTTGTCGCCGACGAGCGCCGTCAATTCGCCGCTCTGAAAGGCCGTCGAGACCCGGTGGAGGGCGAACTCCCGACCGTACGCTTTGGAGACCGATTCGAGTGAAACCGTCTGCATCGTCGTCGAGCAATGGAGGGTGAAAGCGGGGCGCGACCGTTCGGCGGGCCACGAACAGAGTGTGGGCGGGACTTCACCGGCACCGGTCCACCGCGCCACGAATGATAGAAGAGGGTCGTGTTGTCGAGCACGGATAACACCGCACTCGCTGTCTTCGGGAGCGTCGCCCCCTCCGTTCGAGACTCTGGATCGGGGCTCGAATGCCGAATGAATGGCTCACCGACGGGCAACAGGGGGACGACGGCCCCGAGCCACCTTACCGACCGACCTGTGCCGAGACAACCGCCGCGACACGAGAGCACTCGGGAACTTCGTCTCCTTCTCTCCGATAGACGACGCATCTATCCGGCGCGACAGCTCGCCTCCTCGAATCGCCAGATGGGCTCGACGCGCATCCGACATCTCGCGGCATTTTCCATCTCGGTTGTTTCACTCGTCGGTCTGAATAAACGGAGGAAACACTCGTCCATTCGATCGAGTCGCTCGGGCTGGAAGGAGATGGATCTCGTCTACGTCCCGGACGCGTTGTCGTTCGTCTGAGAACGGATGGGCCTCAGGAACCATGTCTCTCGTCTCGGCCACCGACGACAGACGAACCATCATCACTCGCTCCCTGCCCCATGACGCACATCATCCCCACTGCTCTCCAATTGGCTTCCTTGAATTCGACCGCAATCGCGTATCTCGCGTGTAGTATGGGGCTCGCCGCCGTCACGGGATGTCAGAGCCCGGACCCGGCCTCCGAATCTCCTTCGGCCACCTCACAACCGCCCGAGCAGTCGGACGAGACGTCCCGTTCGGACTCGAACGACGATCGGCGCGAGGCCTCTGAATCATCATCCGACGACGAGACTCCGTCGTCTGGAGCCGCGGTGCGACAAAGTCCATCGCCCCCCTCCGAGTCGACCGATGGCGAGGCGGCCTCGTCGAATGCGGACACTCCGTCGCCCTCCCCCTCTCGTGCTTTCGTCGCCAGTCGCGCTCGTCTCCAGAATGCTTTTGAGAAGGCTCGCGTCAGGATCGACGTGGACTTTCCCCCCGAGCTATCCGATTCGGTCGTCCAAAGGCTCGCCGCAAGCGAGGCCCACATCGAGACATTCAAGGGCTCCGGGACGAGGCGATGTCGCCAGGCGCTGATCGAACCCGCCATCGAGGTTCGATTTCATGTCGAGGGCGGGACATACAGCGAAAGACACGGCCAGTATCGTTTCGAGAGTTGTGACACGTTGCTGAACCGATTGCAGAAAGCCTCCGAGACGCAGCATATCGGCGCCGAACCGTGGCGACTCGAAGTCATGGCGACGGCCATCAGACTGGACAATCGGACGATCTTCGAACTCCCCTGTGCGGATACCTTCGAGTGCGGCTCGGACCTGAACAACTGGAATGTCGAATGGTACTCGCTGGTCGGCCCGATCGTGTCGTTTGCGGAGAGCCATTCCGCCGCCGGAGCGGGGGGCCCCCCATACCCGACTTACCAGGGGTTCACCGCCCTCGATTTTCGCGACGGCTCCCGAGCTTCGCCCGCCGCTCTGTTGTCCGACGAGGCATTCTGGAAGGCACTCACGGCGACGCCGTGGATCGAGAATCGGCTCTCCAAGGAGATGCGAAGCCGCATCGATTCTACCGAGTCGCTCAACGACGCCCTCCGCGACGCCTCGGACGAAACGCCATATCTCTACGACAGCTACTATTTTGCCGAATGGCACGAGGCGAGCGGCGAAGTCGAGATCCACATCGATATGACCCGAGACGAAGGTCCCGGACGACTCGACTCCTCGGATCGCGTCGAGCTTCGACTGGAACCTGCCGAGCAGTATCGAAAATACTTCGAGGCCGCCGCCGAGGGGCGCGGATTTTACAGGGCGAGCGACCGACCGGCGGGAATGACCCTGGAATCGGTCTACTCCTCGAGCGACTGGTGAGTTCTCTCGAATGGAGCAGGCAACGGTCCCGCCACGTGTTGCATCCCGTCAGTGTGGGAGGCCAGAGGACGGCATCCGAGACCTCCCCGTTGGATCTTCGAGGGGACCTTCACTACACAGAAGAGTCGACCGGCCCCCCGAGCGACTCCAACGCATCGACCACCAGACGACGGGAGTACCACGATGATACGCAACAGTGCTGCGCGATGGCTCGTCTTCGCGCTCTGCGCCCTCGGCCTGACGGCCACGGCCTGCAACGGCAGTACCGACACCGACGAGGGGGGCGATACCGAAGCGACCACCGGAGGCGATACGGCCACTGGAACCGGCGGCGATACCACCGCGGACACGGGAGGCGACGGCACGGACGATCCCCCCCGGGATCGGACGGGCATCAACGACTCGCCCTACAACGACGAGCCCTTCGTCGACGAGAATCCGACCGTCGAACAGCCCGCCGACAATCCGGCCTTCGAGGCGTATCCCCAGCTCGAGAAGATCCAACTGCCGGAGGGGTTCCAGATCCGCATGTACGCCGAAGTCCCCAACGCTCGCTCGCTGGAGCTGGCTGACGACGGGACGCTCTTTGTCGGCAACCGCTCGGGCGACAAGGTCTTTGCCGTCCGGGACACCAACGACGACGGCGTCGCCGAAGAGGTCAATGCCATCGCCAGCGGCATGAACATGCCCAACGGCGTCGACATGCGAAATGGCGATCTCTACGTCTCGGACATCGACAAGATCTGGCGATTTCCCGACGTCTTGAACAACCTCCCGGACCCCTCCAAGGAACTCGTCACCGACGCCTTCCCGACCGACCGCAGTCACGGCTGGAAATTCATCAAATTCGGCCCCGACGGCAAACTCTACGTCCCCGTCGGCGCGCCCTGCAACATCTGCAAGCGCGATTACAACACCTACTCGAACATCATGCGCATGGATCCGGACGGCTCGAACCTCGAGACCTACGTCAAGGGCGTGCGCAACACGGTCGGCTTCGACTGGCATCCCGAATCGGGCGAGCTGTGGTTCACCGACAACGGCCGCGATCGGATGGGCGACAACCGCCCGCCCGACGAACTCAATCGCGTGGTCCGACAGGGCGAACACTTCGGCTACCCCTTCTGCCACGGCGGATACCTCCAGGATCCGCAATTCGATTCGAAGGGATGCGAGCAGTTCGTCGCGCCCACCCAGAAACTCGGCCCCCACGTCGCGGCGCTGGGGCTCGAGTTCTACGAGGGCGAGATGTTCCCCGACAGCTACCAGCACGTGGCGTTCATCGCCGAGCACGGCTCCTGGAACCGCTCGGAGAAGATCGGTTATCGCGTGACGATGGTCCGGCTGAACGACAACGATGAGGCCACCAGCTACGAGGTCTTCGCCAGGGGCTGGCTGCAGGGTGAGAGTAGCTGGGGCCGTCCGGTCGACGTCGAGGTCATGGACGACGGCTCGATGCTGGTCTCCGACGACGCAGCCGGTCACGTCTACCGCATCGTCTACACGGGCGGCAGCTAAAACGTCACTTGTGTTCGCGAGTCTTTCGGGGAGCGTCGGCTGCCAGCTGACGTAACCGTCGAGCCATCCATCCATTATCATCGCAGCTCG
>JAQCND010000173.1 GCA_028274765.1 Bradymonadaceae bacterium | reverse complement strand
AACGGGAGAACGTCGGTGGCCTGACGCCGAGCGTCCTCATGAACCAGCATATGCTCGAGGCGTCCCGGATCAACGACGTCGACCGCTTCCTCTTTGCCTCGAGCGCCTGCATCTACCGACAACAACACGACGGCCTCAACCGCTTCACGGAGGACCAGGCAATCCCCGCGGACCCCCACAGCACCTACGGGTGGGCGAAGGTCCTCGGCGAGGTGGCCTGCCGGGCGTATCATCAAGACTGCGATCTCGACTGCGCGATGGTCCGCATCTTCAACGTCTACGGGCCACGCGAGAACCTCGATCTCGACAGCGCGCACGTCATCCCGTCGCTCGTCCGCAAGGCGATCGAGTACCCCGACCGCGAGTTCGAGATGTTCGGCGACGGTTCACAGGAACGGGGGTTCATCCACGTGACCGATCTCGTCGAGGGGATGCGCCGGGCCATCGAGCGCAAGGCCGACGGCGAGCCGATCAACCTCGGCAACGGCGAGGAGGTCGTGAGCATCATGGAACTGGCCGAGCTCATCGTGGAGATCAGCGGCAAGGATATCGAGATCGAACACGACATGGACGCCCCCGAGGGGACCTACAAGTACGCGGCTGACACGACGAAGATGGCGGACGCCCTCGACTGGACGCCCGAGGTGAGCCTCGCCGAGGGACTGGCCGAGACGTACGCGTGGGCGGCCGCGGAACTCGGCGCCGACGTCGGCGCCGGCATCGCCGCAGCCGAACCCGACGGCGGTGAGCGCAGATGAGCGTCGAGGGCGACACCGTCCTGATCACGGGGGGTGCCTCCTTCATCGGGAGCCACCTCGCGGAGCAACTGGTCGATCGCGGGGCCGACGTCCGGATCGCCGACGACCTCTCCAGCGGCGACCTCGACAACCTCGCCGCGGTCACGGAGGAGGTCGACTTCTACGAGGGCAATCTCAAGCACTGGGACTTCGCCGACGAGGTCACCGAGGGGATCGACCGCTTGTTCCATCTCGCGGCCGACCACGGCGGCCGGGGCTACATCGCCAACTACCCCGCGAACTGCGCGACGAACATGGCCCTCGACAACGTCGTCTTCGAGGCGGCCGTCCGGAACGGGGTCGAGAGGATCACCTTCGGCTCCAGCGCCTGCACCTACCCGACCGACATCCAGACCGAGCGAAAGCGCCTGCAGGAGGACATGGTGAGCTTCGACGAACGGGGCGGGGCCTACGCCGACGAGTCCTACGGGTGGGCGAAGCTGATGGGCGAACTCTCCCTGCAGTCGTTCCACGAGCAGTACGGCGTCGACGCGAGTTCGGTGCGCATCTTCACCGCCTACGGCCCCCGCGAGAACGAGACCCACGCGATCATCGCGCTGATCGCGAAGGCCTTCGCGGGCCAGGAGCCGTTCCAGATCTGGGGCGACGGCGAGCAGACCCGTAACTTCACCTACGTCGACGACATCGTGAGCGCGCTTTTATTGGCCAACGAGAATATTACCGATGCAACGCCCGTCAACGCTGGCATCTCGGAGTACATCTCGATCAACGAGGTGGTCGACGCCATCTTCGAGTACATGGGCGAGGAGCCCCCGGAGATGAACTACATGACCGACAAGCCGGTTGGTGTGCGTCATCGCGCGGCTGACACGACGCGGGCCGAGGAACTG
>JAQCND010000160.1 GCA_028274765.1 Bradymonadaceae bacterium | reverse complement strand
GATCGAGTGCCACCATGCGGGAGGGTCATCATGTCGAAGACACATCGAGGGGACGTCGTCTGGATCACGGGCGGAGGCACCGGTATCGGCAAGGCCGTGGCGCTCGAGTACGGAGCGCGTGGGGCCCGGGTCGTCGTCTCCGGTCGTCGTCTGCACAAACTCCAGGCGACGGTCGACGAACTCGAAGAGATCGGCACCGAGGGGCGGGCCGTCACATGCGATGTCACCGAGGAAGAACAGGTCGAGGAGGCCGTCGACGCAGTTGTCGAGGCCTTTGGGCGACTCGACGTCGCACTCGCCAACGCCGGCTTCACCGTCTCGGGGCGACTCGAGGAGCTCGAGGCCGACGACTGGCGCCGACAATTGGACGTCAACGTCGTCGGTCTGGTCAGTACGGCCAAATACGCCCTCCCCGAGCTGCGCAGGACGGAGGGCCGACTGGCGCTGATGGGCAGCGTCGCCGGCACGATCGCGCTCCCCGACGAGATCGCCTATTCAGCCTCCAAATATGCTGTGCGCTCCATTGGACAGAGCCTCGCGCTGGAGTTGTCGGACGACGCGGTGAGCTGCACGACCATCCAGCCGGGATTTGTCGAAAGCGAGATCGTCAAGCGCGATCGCAACGACCAGGTGCATCAGGACTGGGACGATCCCCGCCCTCAGATGCTCGTCTGGTCGGCCGAGCGCGCCGCCACCCAAATCGTCGACGCCATCGACGACCGAACACGCGAGTTCACGTTCACGGGCCACGGACGATTGGCCGCCTTTCTCGGCCGGCACGCCCCCAGCGTCGTCCATCACGTGCGATCGTTTTTCGAGGGCGACGACGATTGAGCGAACGACTCAGTCGCCGTATCGCTCGTCGTAGTCGGCCATCGAGGCCTCGAGCACCTTCTGGGCGTGATCGACGCCGTAGACCCGATCGACTTCGATGTCTTTGGGCCCTTCATCCCCCTGCTGGCTCTCGGGGACGCTCTTGTAGGTCAAAAAGTAGTGGCGGAGACGCTCGATGAGCACCTCGGGGACGTCCGAGAGATCGCTGGCCGTCCCCCAGGCGTCGTCGTTTTCGAGCACGGCGACGAGTTTGTCGTCGGCCTCGTCGAAATCGATCATCCGAAGCCCTCCGATGATCCGAGCGTCGAGGAGGATTTCGGAGCGCGAGATCGAGCGCTCGCTGAGCACGCAGATGTCGATGGGATCGTGATCGCCTCGACTGGACTTCGGCGAGAGCTCGTCGACCCGCGCTCCGCAAAACGTCTGGGGGACGAAGCCATAGAGCGTGGGGGGCTGAGACGAATAGCGCTGGGGCCGGTCGACCCTCAGATATCCCGTCTCCTTGTCGATCTCGTATTTGACCGTATCGACCGGAGTGATCTCGATGTAGGCCTGGACGAGGCTCGGGGGATCGTCGCCGACCTCGAGGCCGTGCCAGGGATGAGGGCGCCAGCGATCGAACGAAGACGAAGAAGACATGGAATCACCCTGTGTGAAACGAGCTATTCGTGATGTCGCAGCGCGCAATGTAATTCCAGGTCTCTCCGCTGACAACACTGAATCGCACGGGGGTCCGCTCGAATACCGTGAGATACGCCGTGGCACGACGCTTGGGGTCGACCGACTCGATGATCGGCCGGGGCCCACCGCCGCCCCCAACCACGCGCCGCCGGGATCCCACGGACCTGAGTCACACCCTCGTCTGGACGGGGCGGACCAGAGCCGGAGTCAACAGACGACGGGATAGGGATGGTGAGGTGGATCTGGAGGATGATACCACTCCGAGGCGTCGAGATGCCACCGTGCGACGGCGAGCGCAGCAGCACAGGCTGCGACGAGATGGTCCTCGTCGGCCAGGTCGGAGGGAAGTTCCCGGACACCGACCCGAGCCATGGTCTCGAGGAGCGACCCACGCGCCGCACGCTCCTGCTTGAGCTGACCGACCGTGCTCGCCTCGGCCCCGTGAAAGATCAGCGTCGAGGCGGGATGGGTCTCGGCCATATCGAGGTTCTCGATGGCATCTAGCATGCGAGCCACCGTCATGCCCCGGAGAGTCAGATAGGCCATCTTCGTCATCGTCGGGGGCATCACCGAACTCCCCGACCCTCCGGCCTCGGTCAATGCCTCCCGAAGCCGTCGATCGGCTTCCCGATCTCCCCCGCCAGGTTGATAGGAAAGGGGAGCATCCAATCCTGCGACAGCTCCCTCGGCCGAAGCGCCCTGCCCCACCCGCGCCCGTATGTCGCTATCCGACAGACCGATCGCATGATCGCGATAGCGGAGAGTATCGCCGATCTCGAGGACTACTCCCGCCGTTGCCTCGAGATGACTCGGACCGGCCAAATCAAATCCGTATGCCAGCATGACGATGAGTCGGTTGGGTTACTGGGTGGGACCGTCGATATCGTCCGAGTCGCGCGGTGCGATCTTCATACTGTCGTACGAGAAGTGAAGCGGCCCCTTTACGAAACTGTAGGTTGTCCCCTTCTTGAACTGATACGTGCTGAAGTAATCGTAGAACTTCTCGTCGACGGTGAATCCGCTCTGCAGGGTGACCTCGCCAAATTTGGGCTCGCCGTTTTCGAGCGTGACATCGGAGACGGTAACATCGTCGACTCGAACCAGCACGCCCTCGAGCTCCTCGGCGCGGGATCCGTTCAGCGTCAGTGTCGAGGGATCGTTGACGACGACGGGGTCGGGAAGGGGCTGACTGGTCTGGACGACCTGGACGCTCGAAATCTGGTGGAGCTCCAGCAGACCTCCCTTGGTCGAACCACCGCCATTGTCGTAGCTCAACACCTGGCCCTCGAGGTCGAGGACGTCACCTCGCTGGATGAGGGGGATGTTGGTCCCCGAGGGGGCATTGCTGAAGAATACCCAGAGTCCGCTGTTGGCCTCGGGACCGTTCGGCTCCTGGACGTAGACGCCCCGGACGTCGTTGTTTTGCCCCTCCTCGACGGCCGTGACGATGACGCCGTCGACATCGTACGTTCCGGCCAACGACTGACCGGGCTGCAATCCCTGTGATTGCGCCCGACTGCGGATGTCGCGGACGTTGGATTCGCCGGTGGGCCCGCCATCGGGAACGCCTCCATCGACCGACGTTCCGTCCGACATGCTCCCGTCGACAGAACCTCCATCCGACGGCATGGTATCGCGGCTGCCACTGTCGCTCGTCCCCGTATCGGGAGTTGCGGTGTCCGCCTCGATCGTATCCAACGTTCCCGTGTCCGCCAGTCCGGTATCGTCATCGGAGAGACCATCTTCTTCGGGATCGGTATCATCCGGGCGATTGGTATCCTCAGGCGCCCCGGTATCGCTCGAAGCGGTGGTATCTCGTGCGCTCTCGTCGACATCCTCACGTTCGGGGGGGGAGGCATCGGGAGACCTCGAGTCGTCTTCGTCGTCTCCGTCCCCGATGCGCGGTCGATCGTCGACATCGGCGCTCGCATCTCCATTCGTGCCGCCACTCTGCTCGTCGTCGCCTCCGCTGCAGGCCGGAGCGAGCAAGAGTACGGTCACCAAAGCGGCAAACGTCGTGGTCGCTCGTGTTCGCATCAGTTCCTCCAATCATATCGTGTCGTATCGATACCGTCGAATCGTCATCGGTCGTTTTCACGGGGACCCCGAGAGGATAGTAAGATCATCGTCTCCGGCCTCACGGGGAGCGGAGCTCGAGGCACCTATCTGCATAGTGAACCCCTTGTGCCGTTGCAAGATGACGGAGCGTCATGCCAGACGGACCGAGATTGCTTCGTCGATCGGCCGCGCTCGAATCTTCATCTCCGAGAAGGGGGCGAGTCTCGTGTGGAGGAACATCGGCTGTTCCTCGAACAGATGTCTTCGCATGGGTGGGCATCGAGTACGATCACGACCTTTGGGGGACTCGTCACGGCATCGCGTCTACTGGCGTGCCCATGCATGTCTGTGACGTGGGCAGCCTCGCGGGTACGTCGCTGAATGACTCCCTTTCGGGCGGGGTGGGTCGATCCGTCGACTGGCCCCACGGCCGGTGATGGCCCTCGTGGGTAGAGGGCCATCGCATGTGAACGTCTCTCTCCTCGCGTTCGATTCGCTCCCCCCGCTTCGAGGGGGCGCTCGTCGACGTGCCAGCAAGCGGCTCATATCGAAGACGTATCAAGGCGCTCCAAAGGGGAGCGAAGGTACCGTCGATCCAGCGCCTCCTGGAGCGCCGGCGGCCACGCCGGCCTGGAAGGGGTGAGCACTCGCGATCGAGGGCGGGCTGTTCAGCGAAAAACGTCAAACCATATGAGTCCTGGGCGAGATCGTACGTTGCATCGAGCTCGAATGCGATCGCCTTCCTCGTGGGTGTCGGGAACCTTGACAGGCAGGGCGATCGCATAAGGAATGCCCCACTGCGAGCATGAGACGGCTGGAAGCCCACTTCCGAAGGAAGTACAGGGGCGCTCCGAAGAAGCCGGGCCTTCCGGATCGACTCGATATCGGTTCGAAGCGCCTTGATACGTCCTCGACGTGAGCAGTCCTGCGTGAGCCGGCTAGTGGAGCTTTAAATTTTTAATCATTGGATACATCTCTTACGATAAGAGGGGAGCGAGTGATATCATCTGTCCTGCCTCTCCCCCTTCGAGATGCCCTCAGATACCATCACCATCGACTTGAGTGATTCCGGTCCCAAACTGTCTCTGGAG
>JAQCND010000158.1 GCA_028274765.1 Bradymonadaceae bacterium | reverse complement strand
GCCTTTGTTATCTGTATAGATTCAATGCGATCACCCTGATGGAGGGGACTGCCGACTGGTGATCGCGCCAGCCAATCAGGCGAGCACCATTACGGTCGCATCCAACTCGAGGGCCGCCGAACCATGCGACGCGACGATGTTGAGCGCAGACGAGTCGAACCGTTTCGAGCCCCACATCGTGAGTTCGCATAGTTGCGGCGAAGCGGCCGCTCCGGCGCATGAGGCCGCCCCCCGACGTACCAGGCACATCGGGGGAATTCTCGGAGGTGGAGACGGCCGCTCGACTCGTCGACGACGCTTCGAACACAGCAGGAGAGGACGATGAGTGACGAAAGTAGAGCACAACGCGGCCGAAACGAACCCGGGTGGTGGCCGTCTCTGACAGCATACTGGCGTCGGATGCGCGAACCTCGATGGGCTCGGTGGCTCATCGATATAGCGATCATCGCGGCGTTGTTCGCATCGATCAGCTGGTATCAGACTCGCTCTCTGGTGGACTCTGGACAAACGATCCAAGAGACGACACTGCGCTCGCTCGATGGAACGACCGTTCCGCTCGTCGATCCCGAGGCTGAGCGGACACTCGTGTACGTCTGGGCGCCCTGGTGCGGCGTCTGCTCGGCGCAGACCGGGACGCTCGACCGCGCCCGAGCACTGATGGGAGACGAGGTCGCGGTGCGCTCGATCGTCTTCGATGTCCAGCATCTCGAAGACGCACGTCAGAGCGCTGCCGAAAAGGGCATCGAGTTTCCCGTATTGCTCGGAAATCGTTCGATCCGCGAGGAGCTACAAGTCGGAGCATTTCCGACGTTTTACGTCCTCTCGAAAGATCGTCGAGTGTTGAGCAACACCCAGGGTTATACGACGACCGTCGGGCTTCTGTGGCGCACGTGGTTGTGAGCCCATTCACTCCGAGACGATTCGCAGTCTTCGATGGTTTCGGCTCAGTAGTAAACGCCATTTCATACCATTGAGCCAAATATATGCATCACATCCCCCCCTTGCTTCCGTCCCGTTCGGGGCTTCGATAAAGGGGCATCCATCCCTTTGATCTCCGGGCTCGCGCCCGGAGCTCGATGCTGTCGCCGCCTTTGGCGGCTCTCCAGGCGCCCATCGATGCAGGTCGATGAAACCACGTTTACAACGTCCCTCCGTCGTCTTGTCCGACCCATGTTGGGCGCGGGAGCAGCCGGGGTGACAGACGAGCCCGGGTGTTCCCGCCGTCTCCCTCGGCGTTGAACCGAGAGCGACGGTGACGTCGGCTGGCGGCCGACGCTCCCCGCAGAACTTACGAACAAGTGTGACATTGTACCACTGTAGTTGCTTCCCAAACAGGTTGCTCTTTGAGCCGAGCCGGCAGGTCGCCGGTGCTCCAGGTCTCATCTCGACGTTTTGAAACAGGCCCTATGCGACAAACCCCACGCGGAGTGGCTCTTCGTCGAGAGGGGCGAGACGATAGCTGAGGTTGAGACACGCTCTCTCAGTAGGCTTCCAGCTGACCGTCGGCATCTGGCCCGACTCGCGCCATCCCATCGGGGTCGAGCTCCCCCGTGGCGATTCGGGGCTACCCTTCTCCCTGTACTTCGTCGTCTCCCTCCCGTCGAGCCCGAATCCACGCGATGGTCAGTGCACTTCCGACGATCATGCCTGCTCCCACCAGGCTCGAGGGCGTCGGGTATTGGGCAAAGATGAGCATGTCCCAGCCGAATGCGAAAACGATCTGGAGATAGGTGACGGCAGTGGCTCGCCCAGCTTTCTCGAGGTGGAGTCCGCGAGTCAGCAGGAGCTGGGCGAGGTACGTCACGGCCCCGATCGCGACCAATATCAACCATTCGATTCCGCGCGGCATGATCAGGTCGGACCAGGCGAATGGCACGGACGCCGGCGCGGCGATCAGTGAAAAGAAGAAGACGATGACCACGGGATGTTCGGTCTCGCGCAGCGAGCGAATCGTGACGTAGGCACTGGCACTGAAGAGAGCCCCTCCCAGGGCGACGATCACCGGGAAGGCGGCCAACCGGGCATCGCCGCCGAACAGGATCGGCGGCTGTTGGATGAGCACGATCCCGACGAGACTCGTAGCCATGCCTCCGATCTCGATGGGATGGATCGGTTCATCCAAAAAGAGAGCCGCAATGATGGCGGTGAACACCGGATTCAGATAATGGAGCAGCGTGGCGTCGGCGAGCGGCAGATGCGTGATACCGTAATAGAAGCAACTGAGGGCGCAGAACCCGAGCACGCCTCGAAGCAGTAGGCGCTTGCGATCGTGTCCCCACGGATACTGGCCGATCCAGCGGAGATGGCCATACGACAGGGCGAGCATCACGGCGCTCCGTGCCATGACCATCTCGAAGGCCGGAAGACGCTGACCGACCCATTTGACCATCAGGCTCATGAGGCTCAGCGAGAAGACGGCTCCGATCATATAGAGGAGTCCGATGGGGAGACGAGACGAGACGGATCGAGTGTCAGACATGATACAGAAGAGTTCGCGAGTCGACGACTCGCGAATGTAGAGAAGTGATATCCATGACGACCGATGGCCGTCCCGCCCCCGGGCAATCCCCCCGGACCTCACGTTTGAATACCGGGGTAGTGGCATCCGTCACGGCGGAACAGCACTCTCCTCGTTCGATGTCGTGACGGCGAACATGGCGCCGTTTCGCCTTCTGATGCCATCGACCCGATCGAGACTCCGGCGATCTCGGCAGAAGCAGGTCGGGCCACGGCTCTCGAGGGGGAACTTCGGCCGCGCCAGCGACGTGTCAGACGTCCGTCATTCGGACGAGAGCTCCGGAGCACGACGGCGAACACCGAGCTCGTGCCCCGACGACATGGTGCTCATTCCGGAATGGGATGCTCCCCGTCCCCGAGACGAGCGCTCGTCGACGGGGAGAACCGATCGAGTGTCGGGGGACCTCGCGCATCCATCGAGGTAGTCGATGCTCGTCTCGGGGGACGACGAGTCGTCTCAGTTGGAGGGACGATAGGTCGTGCGATAGGTCCTACCCCCGATCTCGGTCATGACGAGACGATACTTTTTGGAGGGATCGAGTTGTTTTTGAGCGGGCAGTTCGAAGTGGAGTGTCCCTC
>JAQCND010000277.1 GCA_028274765.1 Bradymonadaceae bacterium | reverse complement strand
GGATCGCCGTCCGTCTTGTCGTTCGCCTCCTCCTCGATGCGTTCGAGCTCCCAGGTCATCGTTCCGTTGTCGAGCAGGGCCCGGGCGCAGTACCGACGATCGTCGTCTAGCTCCGTGGTCGACAGCGTCCGTGCCACCGAGGCGGAGACTCGGCGTTCGACTACGCGCCTCACGGGACGAGCGCCGTAGCGCGGATTCCACCCGAGTTCGGCGAGGTGATCGAGCACCTCCGAGTCGACCTCGAGTGTGACGTGGCGATCGACGAGCCCTCGACGTTGGGCGACGGCGTCGAGGTGACGTCGGGCGATCGACCGAATGGTCGACCGCGAGAGGGGTTGAAACGGGACGATACGGTCGATGCGGCCGAGAAATTCGGGCCGGAAGTGCGCCTCAACCGCCTCTCGAAACGATGCCTCCCGGGTAGTCGGCGCCGAATCTCCGGACCGGGAGGTCTCGAGCCCGAGATTGCTGGTCATGATGAACATCGTATTGTGAAAGCGAGTCGTGCGTCCGTCGGCGTCGGTCAGGCGCGCTTCTCCGATGACCTGGAGGAGCGTATCGAAGACGTTCTCGTGGGCTTTCTCGAGTTCGTCGAGCAGGACAATCGAGAAGGGGTCACGACGCACGGGCGCCGTCAGCGTACCCTCCTCGCCCCGGGCGCCGACGAGCCGCTGATCGTCGTCGGGCTGGCCGTATTCGCTCATGTCGAGTCGGACCAGATGTTCTTCGTCTCCGAACAGATAATCGGCCAGAGCTCGAGCGAGTTCCGTCTTGCCGACTCCGGTCGGCCCGACGAAGACGAACGAGCCAAAGGGGCGATCGCGAGCCCCGATCTCCGCCTGGGCGACGCCGACGACGTCGACGACTTCGCGCACGGCCTCCTCCTGGCCGATGACGCGCGCATTGAGTGAGTTCTCGACCTCCTCGAGATCGAGAGCGCGACTGCTTCGAATCAGCATCGCCGGTAATCCCGTGTCGCGGCCGAACGTCTCTTCGACCCGCTCCGTCGTCAACATCGACTCGTGCTCGAGGCGCGCCTGCTCGAGGAGGCGCTCGGCGAAATCGATAGCCGAGCCCACCGGGCTGGCGTGCACGACAAACCGTCGATGGAGCGACCAGAGGCGATCGATGGCCCCATCGGCCCACTCGACGTCGTCGCGGGACTGGCGCTGCACCGCCTGTCGAACGATGTGTGCCCCGCGCTCGTCGTCGGGATCGCGAACTCGCACGACCTCGAAGCCATTCGCCAGCGACGGATGCATCATTTCGAGTTTCTGCCACGTCTCCGGGCTCGCCTCGGCCACCAGAGACAGGGGGCGATCGTCGATCGCAGAGGCGAGACGACGAGCCGACGACTTCTTCTCGTGGAGCTTGTCCGAGGCGAGGAGTGCATGGAGCCGTCCGAGATACAGCAGGTCGCCTCGCGTCTCGAGGGCATCGACGAGACGGCCGAACGAACGTCGGTCGGTCTCGCCATCATTGGAGGGCCAGTGGGCGAGTTCCGCTTCCCAGAGATCGGGAGTCGCCTCCGGGTCGTCTCCGAGCAACGCAGCGAGGTGCCGAATCAGAGCGCTCTTTCCGACCCGAGCCCGACCGACGAGGACCACGGGGGTGGGGGGCTTCCCACAGACGAGCTGCCGGATCGTCCCGAGCAGTTCGTCGCGTCCGAAGGTGGGTTCGAGTCGAAGACGTCGGGAGTCGGAAGCATCCGTCCAGCATCGCCCCCACGAGGCAAGCACGTCTTCGGGAGATGAATGTGACGGGGACGCCTCGAGCGTCAGGGCCTCCTGGAGGTCGCTCGACGTCTCCAAACGATCCCGGAGCGCGATCGGCGTGTAGGCGACGTCGAGGATCTCGAGCTCGACCTCGTCGGCTCGTGCTCGATGGTGCCGAAGCGCCGTGTCGTGCGATTGTCTGTTCGCGAGACGCCCCTCGAGTCCCGGCCAGCGGGCCGAGCTATCTTGTGGAGCCTCGTCATCGATCGATGACCAGTATGGCGCGTGCCCGAGTCCGGACTGGAGGCGAGCGAATGACGCCCCCGGCTCTCGCTCGACCCACAGATCGGTCTCCACCGTCAAGTATTCGGCTTCATCGGTGGGCGAAGCGCGACGGCGATCGCGATAGAGTGGAAGCACCAGATGCCGATGCTCGACGGTGAGCTCGCGATCGAGGGAGGCGAGTCGCCTCGGGGGCATCGACTCGAGCCGGGCCGCCAACCTCTCATTCAGACGCGCTCGAGCCTCTTCAGCCGATTCGCCGCTGGCACTCGCCTCGAGCCTCCCGAAGGAACGAGCGATGACGTACGACTCGCCGTAGCGAGCCAGATATATGGGCAACGAGACGATCATGGACGTCCCTGGCATGGCATCTCTCGGATGTCGAACAGCGGACATTGTGAGAAGATTGGCCCGACCGTCAATCGCCGCCGAGATGAGACGAGACGTCTCGTGGAATGCTCGGAAGTCCCGGGCACGACATTTTTATTGACCCCGACGAAACCGACCTTAGATTCTACATGGCTGACTCATACAAAAACATCATCATCTAGAAAAAGGTGTGTCATGACACGAGACGACGACTCTTCTCGAGACGAGCCCTCGAAGGACGACGAGCAACGTGATTCGAACGTCTCCTTCGATTTCGAAGTCGGGGGACTGCTCGACGGGATTGAAGATATTGTCAGCAAACTCGGGGACGTCGCCGAAGAGGCTTCCGAACTCGAGCGCGCCGAACGCGTCGAGAAGGGGGATGACGTCGAGGGAGTTTGGGGATTCCGTGTTCGCACCGATATCGGCGAAGGGGAGGAAGAACGCGATATCGACATCGACTCGTTCGGCAACATGCGCTCCGACGACGACGCCGAAGAGGTCGTCGTCGAGGAACGCCGCGAACCGATGGTCGACGTCTACAACGAAGAGGAATACGTCCTGATCACGGCCGAGATGCCGGGTATCGGCGAAGACGACGTTCGCATTCGGCTCGACGGGGACGTCATGACCATTTCGAGCGAAGAGGACGACAAACGCTACTACAAGGAACTCGTCCTCGAGGAGACCTTCGACCCCGACGATATCGAGGTCAGCTCGCGCAACGGCATCATTCGCATCAAGTGTCGCAAGTGATCCCCTCGTCGATCGAGCGATCGCCGTTGTGTCCCCCGTATCAGGTCTCACCATCATGAATCGCGAGTCATCGATCGAGCTTCAGATCATCGAAGGCCTCAACAAGGACGTCGGCCGAGGGGTCGTGCGCATCGATCCCGATCGTCTGGAGGCACTCGACCTCGAGATCGGAGATGCCGTCGAGATCGACGGCGATCGGACGACCGTCGCCCGGGCCCTTCCGATCTACAAGGAACATCGCGGGCAACAGCGCATCCAGATGGACGGTATCATTCGCCAGAACGCTTCCACCTCGCTGGGCGATACGGTGAGTGTCACGCCCACGACGCTGACGCCCGCCGACGAGGTGGTGCTGGAGCCCGTCAGTCATGTCCCGTCGGATCGCGATCTCGACTACATCGGGAGTTCGGTCGACGGCGTCCCCGTCCGGCGGGGCGACCAGATGCGGGTGACGCTCTTTGCCAACAAGTGGATCGATTTCCGGGTTGACTCCACGTCTCCAGGGGGCGGTGTCATCATCAACCCCACGACCGAGCTGCTGGTCCAGGAGCCCGATGACGACGAAGCGGGACGCAGCACGGGGTCACCGCGGATTTCCTACGAGGACGTCGGCGGGCTCGACGATCAGCTCCCCCGCATCCGGGAGATGATCGAACTCCCCCTGCGGAACCCCGAGGTCTTCGAGCAGCTCGGCATCGAGGCTCCTAGCGGCGTCCTCCTCCAGGGGCCGCCCGGATGTGGAAAGACCCTCCTCGCTCGAGCGATCGCGGCCGAGACCGACGCCTCCTTTTACTCGATCAGCGGGCCCGAGGTCATCGACAAGCTCTACGGTGAAAGCGAGGCCCAGCTCCGCGAGATCTTCGACGAGGCCGAACGTCAGGCCCCGAGCATCGTCTTCATCGATGAAATCGATGCGATCGCCCCCAAGCGCGATCAGGCGACGGGCGATGTCGAAAAACGCGTCGTCGCCACGCTCTTGACCCTGATGGATGGTCTCCAGGAACGTCGCAACGTCGTCGTCATCGGCGCGACCAACCGTCCCGATGCGATCGATCCCGCGCTCCGGCGGGCGGGACGCTTCGACCGCGAACTCAAAATTCCCGTCCCCGACCGTGTCAGCCGCCGCGATATCCTCTCGATCCACAGTCGCGGGATGCCCCTGGCCGACGATGTCGAGCTCGATGAACTCGCCGGTCAGACACACGGTTATGTCGGCGCCGATCTCGAGGCGCTCTGCCGAGAAGCGGCGATGTCGGCCCTTCGACGCAAACTGCCGGAGGTCGATGCGGGCGGCAAGATTCATCTGTCTCCCGAGACGATGCAGTCGCTGGAGGTTGAGGCGCGCGATTTTCAGGAGGCCTTTGGGGATGTTCAGCCAGCGGCGACTCGCGAGGTCTTTGTCGAGGTGCCCGACATCAGTTGGGACGACGTCGGCGGGCTCGACGCGTCCAAAGAACGGCTGATCGAGACGGTCGAGTGGCCGCTGGCCCATCCCGAACTCTACGAGCGTGCCGATCTCGACGTCTCGACGGGGATTTTGCTGGCCGGGCCGCCGGGATGTGGCAAGACGATGCTCGCCAAGGCGGCGGCGACCGAAACCGACATCAACTTCATCCCGGTCAAGGGCCCGTCGCTGCTGTCGAAGTTCGTCGGAGAATCCGAGCGGAAGGTCCGCGACGTCTTCGAGAAAGCGCGCGAGGCGAGCCCCTGTATTCTCTTCTTCGACGAGATCGATGCGCTCACCCCAGAGCGAAGCTCGCACACGACCGACTCGAATGTCTCGGCCCGCGTGCTCGACCAGTTCCTGGCCGAGCTCGACGGCATCGAGGCGCTCGAAGACGTGATCGTGCTGGGCGCGACCAACCGCATCGATATGATGGATAGCGCCCTGCTTCGACCGGGACGATTCGACGACATCATCGAGATCGATGCGCCGGACCGCGAGGCGAGGCGCGAGATCTTCGAGGTTCACCTGGGCTATCGGCCCACCGTCGACGAGCTCGATCCCGAGAAGTGGCTCGACGCCACCGACGGATTCACCGGTGCCGACATCGCGGCGATCTGCCGTCGCGCCAGCATGGAGGCGATCCGACGGCTGATTCGCTCCACCGACGGCAATCCCGACCCCGACGAGTTCGTGCTCGTCTCTCGGGACGTCAGGCGTGCGCTCGAGGCCTTTCGCCAGGAGCAACACTCCCGACGGTGACGAGGGCGAGCGATCGCTTCGAGCCCTCGTGGCTGCGTCCGGAGCATCGGAGCTCGTCGGTGAGTTCGGAGGACGCGTCGTGTCCGACGAACATGTCGATCATCTTAATCGTTTCGGGCGCTCGCAATCGTGGACACTATGAGAGTCGATGTTGCCATTTCGCCATAAGACAGAGGAGCGTGCCAGGAGAACGACGAGTGTCAAATTTGACACCTCCGTACAACAGGGTCTATCCTAAGTCGGTAGAAGAACATCATGTCAGAAGAGAAGTTCAGATTTCGAGGAGAGGGTATCATGGAACTGTCGGATGAAATGAAGGACCTTCGCGATACCGTTCAGTCACTTCGTCGCCAGCATCGCGAGGAGGCTCAATCACGGCGCGAAGATATCGAAGATCTCCAGAGAAACGTCAAAACGTTTCAGAGCGAAGTCCCGGAGATGCTCGCCTCCTTCCGCCGGGAGCTTCGCGAGGCGGCAGAGGTCTCGGAGGAGAGGCGGCACGAGGTCCTGAAGGTCGTCGGAGAGTTCGTCGCGGAGATGAGTGAAACCGTCTCCGAGGTGCGAAGCGATATGGCTCGCGAACACAAAGCCTCGGCCGACGCCATTCGCGAGCGAACCGACCAACAGCTCGACGCCCTACGCGACGAGCTCGCCGAATTGCGCGAGACGGTGGGGGCTCAGATGCGCGAAGTCCGATCCGAGCGCGAATCCGCCCGCGAGCACGCCAACCTCGAACGACAGGTCGATCTCGAGTCGGTGCGCGAAGACGTCGCCGAGCTGGGGGATGCCACGCGCTCGACACTCGACGAGGGACGAGCGGACCTCGACGAAGAGATCGAGGGGGCTCAAAACGAACGTCAGGAGTTTCTCCAGACGATCAGTGACGAAGTCGCCGACATCCGACGTCAGACGCATGAGCAGTTGAACGACATCCGCGACGAACTCGACGAGGACGTTGAGGACTCGGCTCGGGAGCGGCGCCATTTCATCCAGTCGCTCCGCTCGAACGTCCACGAACTGACCGAGGCGTTCGCACAATCCTTCCAGCAGGACCGCGAGGCGAGTCGCGACGAACGAAGCGACTTCATCGACGATCTCAAGCGTCGGGTCAGTGAGGCGCGCGACCAACTCAGACGCGACCTCGGAGAGATGGCCGACGACGCTCGCTCGTCGAGAGAGACGACACGAAGCCCGTCGACCGAGACCCAGAAGACCGAGGTTCAGACGCGAGATACCGACACCGAGCCCCAGACCGAGACGGCCGACACTCAGGAGACGAAATCGGCCTTCGAATCCGAGAGCGAAGAAGAAGCGAATTCATCTCGCTCGACGTCCCGAACCGGGACTGAAGCATCCGACGTCACGGCTGATATCTCGACCGACGAGGCGGAGGTGACAACGGAAACCTCGGGAGAGCCGAAACAAGCGACTGAAGGCGAAGACGAACCCTCGGTGCACGACATCGTCGAGGACACGGACCTCGGAAGCGATGCTCCGGACGAGCTTTCGGACGAAGACGCCGCGGTCGAGGCTGAAGAGGGCTCCCAGGCCCGCTACGTGGCCGAATCCGACGATGACGCCTTGCACGACTCCGGCGACGAGGTCGACGAGACGCTGGCGGAATCGCCCGAGACGAACATCGAGGCCGATGAAGTCACCGCTGAAGAGACTTCCTTCGAGGAGGACCTCGACGAAGAGGTTGGACTCGGCGAAGAGACCAGTGTCGGGGACGAATCCTCGACTCCCTCTGAAGTTCGGGTCCTCGATTCGGAGGAATCGGACGATACGTCCGAGGACGACGAGGATGGGACGCCCGCGGGCGACCGACTTCGCTCGATCCGAGGCATCGGACTGAGAATGGAGCAAAAACTCGCCGACGCCGGCATCACCACCTTCGAAGAGCTCGCCAACTCGACGGTCGACGAACTCGAGGAAACCCTCGGGGGCGTAGCACACGTCGCCGATCCCGAGTCCTGGATCGAGGCGGCTTCCGAGGAGGTTGAAGACGAATGACGATCCTCGGGGGCGCGGCTCGCGAGGGTCGCGTCCTCGCCGGGCTCATCCCTTCTTTTTGTGCTTCCCTCGTCGTTCCATGGTCGATTCAACTCCGAACGATGCGC